>JBAXFC010000405.1:0-3940 GCA_037140135.1 Chloroflexota bacterium | reverse complement strand
GGCGACGCTGGCGATCTGACGGTCCGGCGCCGCGGTTCCAGGGCGGCCGGCAGCGCGACAGCCGCCCGGTCCGGCGCGCCGGCTACCTGATGACGACGAAGGCGTCGAGGTCCGCCCTGGTGCCTGCCGCCAGGCTGGCCACGATCCGCACGGTCCGGGTCGCGGAGGTGGACCAGGCCATCGCCCAGGCGATCGTCCGCTGCCGGGCGCCGGGCGCCGACAGGTTCACGGTCTTCGCGAGCAGGCCGTTCACGTAGACCTTGAGGATCCCGCGGTCCGGCCCGACGCTTGACACGAGGGCGACGCCGCGGCCGGTGAACGTGAACGTCGCGCCGGCCCCGGTCTTGGACGTGGTGTGCGTGCTGCCACCGGAGCAGGTGCTGCCCGCGGTCTTCGCCCAGGTGCCCGCGTAATGGACCTGCGTGCTGGTGTCCTGGACCAGGCGCGCCGTGAAGGTGGCGCCGGTCCGGGCGGCGCCTGCGAGGCCGGTGCGGTCAACCGGGGTCACGCGCAGGCGCGCCGTGCCCGTGGTGGGGATGTTCACCGTGACCGTCGTGGCCGCCGAGAAGCGGGTGCCAGGAAGGCGCTCCGCCGGGAAGGCAGCCGCCTTGGCAACCCAGCTGGTGCCCCCGTTGGACGACAGGTAGAACCGGCTGCGGCCAGGCCCGGAGACGGTGATCGGGGTTGCACCGCTCTTCGCGGGATCGGTGACGGTGGCGGTCACCGCCATCGGGACGGCCGTCCCGACGAGCGCGAGGCCGACCTGCGGAATCGCGGCCGGCAGGGTCGCCATCGGCGGCGTGACGTCCCATCGTGCGGCGTAGGGGGTGGAGGGCGTGATGTACATGTCCGTCGGGCCCTCGGGCAGGGGATTTCCCGTCGCCGTCTGGCCATCGACCGAGCTGCCCCAGCAGGACACCTGCGAGACCCCGTCGAGCGCGCAGGTGAAGAAGGTCCCGGCGACCATGGAGACGAAGCCCGTGGCACCGGTGACCGCAACGGGGGTCGTGGCGTCGGCGCCGTCAAGAAACCCGGTGCCGTTGCCGAGCTGGCCCGAGACGTAGGCACCCCAGCACTTGGCCGAGCCGTCCACGATGCTGACGCAGGCGTGGTCGAAGCCCACCGCGAGCGAGGTGGCGCCGAGCAGGCCGCTCACGATGACGGGCGCGGCGGAGGTGGCCGTATCGCCGTTGCCGAGCCGCCCGTTGGCGCCGCTGCCCCAGCAGCGGGCGGAACTGTCCACCATGAGGGCGCAGGTGCTGGCCGCGCCGGCATCGACGTGGACGACGCTGCCGAGGCCCGCAACCACGCCCGGCGCGCGGGAGGTGGATGGTGCGGCCCCGGCCTGGCCGGCGTCGTTGTGACCCCAGCACTTGACGTCGCCGCTCCAGACCACCGCGCAGGCATGCGCCGAACCGGCCGTGAGGTCGATCGCCCAGCTCGTCAGGCTGACCGCGATCGCGGTCGAGTGGGTGGCCCCGGTCACCGTCAGCTGGCCGAGCTGCCCGACATCGTCGAGCCCCCAGCACCAGACGGCCCCTGCATCGGTCCGTGCGCACGCGAAACCGGAGCCAGCCGCCACCTCTACGGCGTGGCTGACGCCCTGGACCAGCACGGGCGTCGAGGACTCGTGGGTGAGCCCGTCGCCCAGCTGGCCCGTCATGCCGTTGCCCCAGCAGCGGACGGTCCCGTCGTCGATGACGGCGCAGGTGAACTGGTCGCCGGCGTCGATCTGCCGGACGCCGGCCAGGCCCGCAACCTTGAGCGGTGTGCCACTGGACCAGTTGGTGCCGTCACCGAGCTGGTTGTGACCGTCCCACCCCCAGCAGTAGACGGTGCCGGCGCTCGTGAGGGCGCACGCGTGCGCGCCGCCCGCCGCCAGCTGGCTGATCGGCGGGATCGGGGTCGCGGCGACGGCCGTCCCCGGGTGCGCGCCGCCGAGCGCCGTGGTCAGGAGCAGCGCGGTCACGGCCACGCGGAGCATGCGGATCATCTGTGCGTCGCCTCGTCCAGCCAACCGCCACCCTGCCCGGGCCGAACCGGGTGCGCGCAGCGTAGCCGCTGGCGGGACGTCCGTCAGGTCGGGCATGTCAGCCTCCGGCCTGCGAGGGTGTCAGCCTCCGGCCTGCGAGGGTGCCGGAGCTCGCGGGGTGCCGGAGCTCGCGGAGTGCCGCCGCGGCGGTCGGCCGGGCACCCGTCGCCGGGTCTAGCGAAGCACGACGAACGCGTCGAGGTCCACGCGCGACCGCCCCGGTGTGCCCACAACGACCACTTTGAGGGTGTGGGCTCCAGGCGTCGACCAGGTCTTCTGCCAGGCGACCATCCGGTTCGCCGTGCCGCTGCCGCAGTCGACGGTCGCTTTCAGGACGCCATCCACGTACACCTTGACTGCCCCCCGCGGGGACGCGAACGAGGTGACGAGGCCGATGCCGCGCCCGGTGAACGTGTAGCTCGCCGAGGCACCGGCCCCCGAAGCCCAGCGGACCGAGCCGCCCGAGTAGGCCGTGCCGCCGGCCGTCGTCCAGGCGCCCGAGTAGTGGACGCTGGTGGACGATCCCTGGACGAGGCGCGCACTGACCGCCACACCGGTCCGGGTCGGCCCGGACCAGCCGGCCCGGTCCACCGGGGTGACCCGGAAGCGGACACTCCCAGTGGTCGGCGCATGGATGCGGGCCGTGGTGGAGGCGCTCGATTGCGTGGCGGGGATCGCGCTCGTCGTTGTCCAGGTGCCTCCGCCATTGGTGCTCCGCCCGAAGCGGGACGCTCCCGGTCCGGAGGCCAGCGTGACCGCGGACGGGAGGAAGCCACCCGGATCACTGACCCTGGAGCTGACGGCCAGGGGCACGCTCGTGCCGGAGAGCTGGAACCCCGCGGCGATCGAGACCGAGGGCACGGTGGCCGCGGGAGCCGTGACGTCCCAGGCGACGAGCGTGGGTGTCAGCGGGGAGAGGACCAGCGGGGCGTGCAGATCCAGGCCGGTCCCGGTCTGGCCATCGGAGCTGTAGCCCCAGCACCTGGCGATGCCGGTGGGACCGAGCACGCAGGTGAACCACGTGCCCGCGCTGATGGCGACGGCGACGCCCGTGTCCTGGACCCCCACGGGAACGCTGCTCAAGCTGCCGGGCACGGCATCGATGGTGTAGGTCCCGAGCTGGCCGTGGGCCTGGCTGCCCCAGCACTCCGCGTCGCCGATGACCCGGGTGACGCAGGTGTGGTCGTAGCCCATCGTGAGCGAGGTGGCGCCGGACATCCCACTGACGGCGACCGGCGACGCGCTCCCGATGGAGCTGGCGTTGCCGAGGCGGCCGTCCGCGCCGGATCCCCAGCACTTGACGGAGCTGTCGATGAGCCGGGCGCACGTGCTGGAATAGCCTGCCCGAACCTCGAGCGCGGTGGTGATCCCCGGGACGAGCTGGGGCAGCCACTTGAAGGTGGACGGCGTCGTGCCCGTCTGGCCATTCTCGTTGCGGCCCCAGCAGGCGATGGTCGAGTCCACCAGGCGCACGCAGGCGTGTTCGAAGCCTGCCGTGATCTGGGTGACGACGCCACCGAGGCCCACCTCGACAGGGGGTGACGGCGGCCAGGTCGTGATGGTCCCGATGCCCATCTGACCGTAGTAGTTCCCACCCCAGCACCAGAGGCGACCCTGGGCCGAGAGGGCGCAGGCGAAGTCGGAGCCGGCGGCGACGTCCACGATGTCGCTCAACCCGGCGACGGGCAGGGGCACCGCCGACTCGCCGGTCAGGCCGTTGCCCAGCTGGCCGTCCACGCCCTGTCCCCAGCAGGAGACGCCCCCTGTGGACAGGACCGCGCACATGAACTCGCGGCCCGCAGCAAGGCGCCGGACGCCGGAGAGGCCGGTGACCCGAACAGGGACGCTGGTGCTCCACCTGGTCCCGTCGCCAAGCTGCTGGTGACCGTCCGAGCCCCAGCAGTACAC
>JBAXFC010000404.1:0-3949 GCA_037140135.1 Chloroflexota bacterium | reverse complement strand
GATCTCCCCCGGGCGAAGGAGCTCACCGAGGCGCTCGTGGCGCCCGGACGCGACGGCTGGGCGACGGGCCGCGGGGTCATCGGCCGCCTGCGCGATCTCGGCCTCGACTTCGAGGAGGCCCGGGCGCTGGTCGCGGTGATCATCCTCGCTGGAACCGAGACCGTGACGTCGGGCGCGCCGCGGATCGCCGCCCTCCTGCTGGACAACGGCCGTTGGCCGTCGCTCGCGGACGGCCCATCCGCACGCGAAGCCGTCCTCGAGGAGGGCCTGCGCCTCACGACACCGAGCGAGTTCATCGTGCGCAGCAGCCCCGCGGAGGTCACCGTTGCCGGCCACCGGTTCCGGCGTGACGAGCGGGTCTTCCTCTCGCTGTACGGGATGGCACGCTGGCACCGGCTCTACGATGACGATCCCGAGCGGCTCCACCTCGATGGACCGATGCCCCGCGAGCTGCGCCATCTCTGGTTCGGGGCCGGACCGCACTTCTGCATCGGCGCGCCGATCGCCCGGGAGGAGCTGCGCCGGCTGTTCGACGCGCTCGCGCCCTTCGACCAGCTCAGGATCGTGGAGCGCTGGCCGGCGGCGGGGGTGCTCTTCGCGGCCTACGGTGGCCTGGTGGTCCAGGCTCGATGACAGGGCTCGACGGCCTGCTGGCCCGCTTCGACGCGCCGGGCCGGCCCGACGAGCCGGCCTTCCTGGGACCCGACGGACGGGTCCTACTGCGTCGCGGGGAGCTCGCGGCGCAGATCCGTGCCGCGGCGGGCGCCTACGCTCGCGCGGGGTTCGCGCCGGGTGCCCGGGTCGCCTTCGGCGTCCGGCAGGATGCCGACGGCATTCCATGGCTGCTGGGTGCCTTCCGGGCCGGCATCGTCCCGGTGGTCCTCGAGACGGGACTGAGCCCGGCGACCCTCGTTGACCGGGTGCGGACCGCAGGCGTCGAGGCGATCGTGACCGACGGAAGGGTCGCGACGGTCCTCCACCATCCGGTTCTCCGCTGGCTCGCCGCCCGGCGGGGGCTTGCCCTGCCGGCCCCACGCGAGCTTGCCGAGGTCACGTGGACGACGTCGTTCGCGCCCGCCCGCGTCCGCCGGCTCGACCGGCTTGCCGGCGGCGACGCCCGACGCTCGCTCGACGGGCGGGCCCCCGCCCTGGTGGTGTTCACATCCGGCACCACCGGTGCGCCGCGCGGCGTCGTGTACGGCGGCGACGGCCTGGCGGCCCTCATGGAGGCTGCGGAACGCTTCATCGAGCTGCCCGGTGACGCGGTGGTCCTGGGCAGCGCGCTCCACCTCACCGTCCCCGCGCTGCTCGCCGGCGTCCCGGTTGTCCTCGCGGACCCGCGCGATCCGGCCCGACTGGCCGCGATGGTCCGGCGCCTCGGGATCTCCCACGTCTCGCTGCCGGCCCAGCGAGCGCTCGCCTTCGCTCGGGCAGGCGGACGGACCCGGCTGCTCCTGCTCGGCAGCGCCCCCGTCCGCAACGTGACGCTCCGGGAGCTCGTGGAGCTGATGCCGGGCACCGAGATCCGCCTGATCTACGGCATGAGCGAGTACCTGCTGGTCGCGGCGATGGACGCTGGTGAGCGGCTGGCCTACGACGAGCGTGGCGGGGACCTCGTCGGCCGGCCGATCGGTGGGGTGCGTCTCCGGATCGCGACCGATGGCGAGCTGCACGTCGGCGGCCCGGCGCTCGCCCTCGGCTACCTCGGCGGTGCGCTCCCGGTCGATGAGCTGGCCAGCGGCGACATCGCGCGGTTCGACGCATCGGGCCGCCTCGTCCTGGTGGGGCGCCGCAAGGAGATGCTGATCCGCACCGGCGAGAACATCTACCCCGCCCTGTACGAAGCGCTGCTGGCCGACGGGGCCGACCTGGACGCCGCGGTCATGGTCGGCCTGCCCGACGTCCATGCCGACGAGATGGTCGTCCTGTTCGCCGTACCCCGTGCCGGCCAGGACCCGGAGGCTGCACGTGCCCGCCTCGCGTCCCTCGTGGCGAGCCCGGCCTCGCCCCTCGACCGGCACGCCCGTCCCGACGTGATCCTCGGCCTGGAAGTCCTGCCACGTTCCGGCCGCTCCGGCAAGCCCGACCGGCGGGAGCTCGTGCGGATCGCCGCAGCCCGCCTGGGCCGGCCGGCACCCGACGACCCCCTCCTGCCCGAGCAGCCGGCATGAGGATCGCGGTCACCGGCGGAACCGGCTTCGTCGGCGGGGCGGTCGTCCGGGGGCTTGCCGCACGCGGTCACAGCGTTCTTGCCCTCGGGCGCTCCGCCGCCGGACCCGACGCCGTCGAGTACGCGCGCTGGGACCTGGGCCTGGACGACCCGCCGCCCGTCGGGCTCTCGAGCTGCGACGCGGTCGTGCACGCCGCCGCCCACGTCGCCGCCTGGGGCGACGAACAGGAGTTCCACGCCGTCACCGTCACCGGAACCGCGCGCGTGCTCGACGCCATGGATCCCGGGGCGCGCCTGGTGGTGATCGGCAGCTCGTCGGTGTATGTGCCTGACGGACGCCGGGGCAGCTATCGGGAGTCGGATGCGCCGCTCGAGCCGCGGCGCTACCTCGGCCCCTACCCGCGCGCGAAGGCCGCACAGGAGCGACTGGTCGCGGCCCGACGGCCGGATGCGATCATCCTCCGCCCGCGAGCCGTCTGGGGACCGGGCGACAGGACGCTCCTGCCGCGAATCGAATCCCGGGTGCGGTCCGGACGCCTCGTGCTCCCGGACGGCGGGCGCCACCGGATGTCCACGACCCACATCGAGAGCCTGACCACCGCGGTCGTGGCGGCCCTGGAGCACCCGGAGGTCCGCGGACCGGTCAACGTCGCCGATGCGACGCCACGAAGTCCGAGGGAGCTCCTCGTCGCGCTGTTCGCGGCCCGGAACGAGCCCCTGCGGATCGTCGGCGTCCCGGGCCGCCTGGCCGACGGCGCGGCGTTCGCGCTCGAGTCAACCTACCGGCTGGCCGGAACCCGCCGGGAGCCTCCCATCACGCGCTACGCGATCAGCGCGCTCGTTGCGCCGGTCATGCTCGACCTGGCCCGCCTCCACGCGGAGCTCGGCATCAGGCCCGACGTCAACCTTGTCCTGAAGGCGGAGCAGCTCGCCGGGACGTGAGCGGGCCTGCCGCCACTGCGGGCCGGGAGCGGGCGCGGACGTGAGCAGGCCGGGACGTGAGCGCGCCACGCGTGGAGCGCCGATCACCCTGCGGGCAGCAGCCTCGAGAGCAGGTCGATCTCGGTCCCGGCGGCCACCTTCCGGGCGTCGCCCTCGCCCAGGCGCTCCACCAGCAGCGGCCCCAGCGACGCCAGGTCTGCCGGCCGCGCGAGCCCGCGGGCCAGGGGCACGTCGCCGATGTCGAACAGGGCGGCGCCCAGGATCGGGTGCACCGAGGTGAACACGTCGGCGACGAAGTCAAGGCCGAGGCCCACGTGATCGGCGCCCGCGACCGAGACGGCGTGCGCGACGTGGTCCACGTAGTCGGCGATGGTGGCGTCACGCTCGGCGAGGAAGCCGCCGAACCCGTTGAGGGCGAGGAAGCCGCCGCGCTCCGCGAGCACCCGGATCCGCGCGTCGTCGAGGTTGCGCGGATGGGCGTTGAGCGCCCGGCACGACGAGTGCGAGGCGATGAAGGGCCGGGTGGCGACGGACGCCAGGTGGTCGAACCCGGCATCGGCGAGGTGGCTGACGTCCACGATCATCCCGAGGCGCTCCATCTCGGCCACGGCCTCGACGCCGAGCGTGGTCAGCCCGCCGCCGGTCGCCCGCTCACCGATCCCGTCGGCGAACATGGTCCGGCGGTTCCAGGTCAGCGACGCGATCCGGACGCCGAGCCGGAAGAACGTGTCGAGCACCTCGAGCGACGAGCCGACCGGCTCGAGCCCTTCGAAGGCGAGGACGAAGGCGATCTTCCCGGCGTCGATGGCCGCCCGGATCTGCGGCCCGGTCTCGCAG
>JBAXFC010000403.1:0-3956 GCA_037140135.1 Chloroflexota bacterium | reverse complement strand
CGGCGATCCATGCCCAGCGGCCGGTTCCCCGGTACGTCTCGATGCAGATCAGGACGGCCCCGACGATCGCGATCGCGAAGGCGACGTAGGGCAGGGCGCCGGTGTCGGTGTAGTGGGCCTTGGCCTGGGAGAGGAGCGTGAACAGCCCGGCCAGCAGGACGCTGAATGCCGCGCCGTAGCCGAAGCGGGTCTTGCCCAGGAGGTACATGGTGCCGAGGCCGAGCCAGGCCGCCACGTAGACCGCACCGATCAGGTACCAGGCCCGGTAGAGCGGCTCGCTCCAGCCGAAGGCGCCGCCCCAGAACTCGGTGCCCGCGGAGACGCCGTACCAGACCATGCCGATGGTCCAGATCAGCTGGTAGGAGCGTCGCCGTTCGAGCCACTGGTCCAGCAGGAACAGGGCGAACACGAACGAGAGCACCGACGAGAGCAGGGGCAGGATGACGTTGAACTGCACGGTGGGGACGCTCCGATCTCGAGCCGGGTGTGGGGGGCGCCCGACGGTGTTGAGACCCTATCCAATGGTACAGGGGTCGCGGAATGGTCCCGAGGATCCTTCCCGGGGAGGCCGGACGGACCCTTCTGGACCGGTCCGAGTGGATCGAATGGCACAGGACGTGGGTTATCCCGGCGCTCCGGATAAGTCGCAGGCAAGTCCGGGTTGGGTCCGCGGTGAGCGCCGTTCGTCAGGCTCGGTCCCATGAACGAGCGAGACAAGCGACGGACAAGGCGCGGCCGCAAGGCCGGCAAGGACTACCAGACTGTTGCCCTCGGCAACGGGGTGGAGCAGGCGAGCGAGGCGGCGGTGCTGCGGGCCATGGGTGCCCTGCCGCCAGACCTCGGCTGGGAGGAGATGGCGGGCAGTGTCATCCCCATCCTGCCACGCCGCCGGCCGATGCCCCCTGTCGCGGGCCTGCCCTACCGGGTGACCCTGCCGCCTGGCATCCCCACCGGCTTCGGCATCGACATCGGCCCGGCCTTCCTCATGGTCGGGGAATCGCTGCTGGGCACCTGGGCCATCGAGCCCGGCGAGCTGGTCGCCACGGCGCTCGAGAACCTCCGGTCCCGGCTGCACCCGGTCCGGCCCAGGGACCTGATCCGCCAGGTTGTCGACGGCGTCCCGGCGCGCGTCCTGCAATCCGGCGTGGGGTGCGCCTCGGCGCTGGTCCTCGCCCCTGACGAGCTGCAGCGGATCTTCGGGATCGGACCCCAGCTGCTGATCGCCCCGATGCGCGACATCCTCATCTCGCTGCCGGCGGACGTGGACCGCCGGTTCGCGGCCTGGATCAACGACGAGTTCGCAGAGATGGACCCCAACGGGCTGGCGCTGGACGCCTTCGCCCTCGCGGATGGCGCCCTGCGCTACGAGACGCTCCGGCCCCCGCAGCGCTTCGACTGACGACGCCTACCACCGGACGACCCTCGCCGGACGCTAGAGTTGCGCGATCGAGCGGGGGACGGGAGGTACCGGATGGCGGACTCGGGCGCGGGCGGCGGCGCGGGCGACGGCGCGGCGAGGAACACGGTCCCCGGACGCCCGTTGCGGTACGCGGGCTACCGGTCGTGGTCGTACCTCGTCGCCGGGCGGGATGTGCGCGAGATCCCGCTCGCATCGGAGACGCAGCGTGTGCCGCCGTTCACGGTGGAGGTGAGCGACGCGGAGGAGGCCCGCACCTGGCGCCTGCTCGCGGAGCACCCGGCGATCTCGCTCCACGACCACCTCGAGGTGGCGCCCGAGGACATCACGCGCCTCGACGAGTGGGTCCGGGACGGCCACCCGTCCACGGGTTACGAGGGCCTCGCGCGCTCCGGGCTTGCCGCCGTGTTCGAGAACTTCGGTGACGGGACCGCGACGATCACCAGCAAGAGCGGCTGGAAGTGGTCGGACGTGATCCACGACATCGGCATGCGCTACGCGGACTGGGCCCACCAGGACTTCGTCGTGCGCGGGGAGACCGTCGCGGACATCCAGCGCGCCTTCGCCGGCGGCCGGGTGGCGGTGATCGGCGCGCTGGAAGCGGCAACCCCCATCGAGAACGAGCTCGACCGGATCGACGTCCTGTACGGCCTCGGCATCCGGATGCTGGGCGTCGTCTACAGCGAGTCCAACGCCCTGGGCTCCGGCTGCCGCGAGGCGGTCGACGGCGGGCTCACAGGCTTCGGCCGGCGCGCCGTGGAGCGGATGAACCGGCTGGGCATGCTCATCGACGTGAGCCACGCCGGCGATCGCACGAGCCTCGACACGATCAAGGCGTCGGCGGCGCCGGTCTGCATCTCGCACTCGGGCGCCCGCGAGCTGTGGCCGATCAGCAAGTGCAAGCCGGACGAGGTGATCCGCGCGTGCGCGGAGCGCGGCGGCGTCATCGGCATCGAGGCGGCCCCGGGCACCACGATGCTCAAGACGGACCTGCGGGAGGCGTCGATCGAGACCTTCATGCGCCACTTCGAGTATTGCGTGGACCTCGCCGGGATCGACGCGGTCACCTTCGGCCCGGACACCTTCTTCGGGGATCACGCCGGCTCCTACGGGATCCCGTCGGGTGCGCTGCTCGCCTCGGGGGACTCGGACTACGACGCGATCGTGCCGGAGCACGTGGTGGGTCTCGAGAACATCGGGGAGTATCCCAACATCGTCCGCTGGCTGGTGAGGCACGGCTACTCCGACGACGAGATCGCGAGGGTCACCGGCGGCAACACCTTGCGGGTGCTCGAGCAGGCGTGGAGCCGGCAGGGAGGTCCGAGATGGGACTGATGCTGGAGCGGAGCCACTGCCTGCTCGTCATCATCGACGTGCAGGAGGCCTTCTACACGAACCTGGACCAGGCGGATGCGGACCGGTTCGACCTCGTCACCTCGCGCTGCGCGTGGCTGGCTGGGATCGCCCGCGCGCTCGAGGTGCCGGTGCTGGTGACGGAGGAGGACCCGGCCCGCAACGGGCCCACCCGCCGGGCGATCGTGGACCGCCTGCCCGTGGGGACGCAGGCACACCCCAAGCCCGTGTTCGGCCTGGCCGACGTGCCCGAGATCCTTGCCGCGGTGGAGGCGGCCGGCCGCGACACCATCGTTCTCGCCGGGGCGGAGACGGACGTCTGCGTCGCCCATTCCGCGATGGGGCTGCTGGACCGGGGGTACCGGGTCGTCGTTGTCGCGGATGCGACCTTCTCCCCGGGCGCCATGCACGAGGCCGGCCTCGACCGGATCCGTCATGCCGGCGCGGAGCTCGTCCACGGCAAGGGCCTCTACTACGAGTGGGCGAGGACGCTCGAGATGGCCCTCGCCTTCGAGTCGGACAACCCGGACCTCGTCAATCCCCCCGGCTTCCGCATCTGAGCCAGGGCCCCAACTACTGGGCGGCACGACCCGCACGCGGCAGCTCCTTGACCCGCTGGGCCGCCCCGCGAACAGCTGCGGCCGGCCGGCGCTTGACAGGCCTCCCCCGCTCCGCAAGAGTTCGCGTTCCGGGAGGACCGCGCTCTCCCGGAGCGCCATCCCGGTTCGCTCAGGTCACGGGCTGGCGCCAGCGGAGGTGGGCAGGGATGCTGGTGGGGACCGCCGGCGTGCGATCCGCGGCGAACGGGGTGACGCTCGATCGCCTGTTCGCGCTGGCCATCGCGCTCTCCACGGCCGCCACGCTCGGGATGCTGGCGCTGGGCATGCACGGCCACGCGATCCTGCCCACGGTGGATCTCGTCCTCGATACGATCTCGCTCGTGGTCTTTGCCGCCCTCATGACCCTCGCCTGGTCACGCCTTCGCGAGACGGGGGTGGTTGCAGCCGCCTACCACGCAGCGGCCTTCGGAGCGCTGGCCTCCGCGTACGGGCTGGGCGTCATCGAGACCCTCGCCCATAGCGACAGCATCGGCCGCATGGCCGAGCCCGAGAGCGTCCAGGCCCTGGTCTTCGCCGTGGCACGCATGACGGCGGCGATCCTGTTCCTGATCGGGGGTGCCTTCACC
>JBAXFC010000402.1:0-3986 GCA_037140135.1 Chloroflexota bacterium | reverse complement strand
CCGGCTGGAGGCGACGATGGCGCGCCTCGACGCCGAGGCAGAGGCGGCGGTGGTCGGCCCGTCACGCGTCCCGACCGCAGCGGAGGCGCGCGCGTACCTGGAGTCGCTGCCGGACCTGTGGGCGAAGACCTCGGACGCCGGGCGGCACGCGATCGCGTCGGGCCGTGTTCGAGCGGATCGACGTCCTGGGCGTGATCGACTACACGTTCACGCTGACCGCTCGCGCGAAGGCCCACGGATGGGATGTGACCTTCGCGGCCCGGCTTCGACGTGTCTTGTGAGCTGGTCGGGGCGAGAGGACTTGGCTCCACGGAACCTGCCTCATCGGTGACAGGGTCAGCCTCCACGTCCCGGGGCGCTGACCGGCCGGATCACGAGGCCGTCGATGCCGGCGAAATCGTCCGCATTCGCGGTGTAGAGGGGGAGGCCGTTTGCGAGGGCCGTGGCGGCGATCATCGCGTCGAAGGAGCGCGCCGCCGGCTTCCGGCCCAACCGCCGGTACGAGGCTGCCACCCGGCCGAATGCGCGCGCCGCGGCGGCGTCGAACGGGAGCGGGTCGAAGTCGGCCTCCACCTGCTGGACCGTGGCGAGCCGCCGTGCGCGCTCGACGTCATCGGCGGCCACAAGCGGACCCACGGAGAGTTCCGCCAGGGTGACCGCGGAGATGAGTGCGACCTCGGGCAGGTCTGACGCATCGGTGATGGCGTGCAGCGCGAGCACGACGCTCGTGTCGAGCAGGCCCTCCGGATCGCTCACAGCGTCTGGTCGATGACGGCATCGACGTCGCGGCGGAGTGCCTCGGGGTCGACTGCGGGCAGGCGGCGCCAACGCACCAGGAGTGCCGCGGCACTGACGCCGCGCGAGCGGAGCGGTCGGAGCTCCGCGACGGGCCGGCCGTCGCGGGTGACGGTCACGTGCTCTCCCGCTTCAACGCGGCCGACCACGTCGCCGCCGTGGTTGCGCAGATCACGGATTGTCACGGTGCCCATGTCCGCGGAGCGTATCACCGGTGAGACAACCGTCAAGCGTGGAGAACGCAGAACGACAATGGCCTGAGTGGCATCGCGGCTCACTCCAGCGATTCGAAACCGGGGAGCTCCTCCGTCGAAAGCTCCCCGTCGCGGAGCACGAACGCCGGCATGCCGATGAGCAGGGACGCCGGGTTGAGCAGGCCGAACACGTCAACGAGGTCCGCAGCCAGGTCGCGGTCCACGTCCACGGGCAGCGAGATCAGGTTGCACTGGTACGGGGCGATCAGGAGCTGGTCCTCATCCCCGAGGATGCGCTTGAGCTCGTCGGGCAGGAGGACGAGGCTCAACGCCCACGACGGCCACCGCTCCAGCATCCGGACGGGAACGCCCTCGTACGCATCGTCGTACCCGCGGCCCTGCCAGGAGCCCACGGCGCGGGCGAGATTCGACATGGACGCTGGGAGGACCTGCTCGGCCGTCATCTCCCACGCGTCCAGCTGGCGCTGGCCGACATTGACGCCCAGAACATCAGCATCGATCGAGAAGGTCACGTCGACACCGGGCGGCAGCCTCAGGGCTGGATACGAACGCGCGGGCGCGAGACCCAGTTCTTCAAGCTCGATGTCGTTCATCACCTGGATCCGCTCGCCGCGGACGGCGGGGAGAACCCGCAGCGCCACCCGAGCCGCCCGAGCCGTGCGAGTGGCTCCGGATCGCGTGATGCAGCCGACGCTACGAGGCAGCCTCCCCGGCCTCGCCCTTGGGCAGCGCGAACCAGAGGGCGATCAGCACGAGCGGCACGAAGATGACGTTCCCGTAGGCGCCGGGGGGTGGGGCGGCAACGGCGAACGGTTTGAACATGCCCACCAGTGCTCGCCCGCCCCAGTCGAGCAGCTGCAGCATCAGGACCGCCGGAATGAGGAAGCGGTACCGCGCGATGACGACCCACCCAACGAGGGCCAAGAGCAGCTGCGTCCAGCCCCACTGGGCGAATACGGCCACGATGTTGGAACCCCCCGCGACCGAGATGTCGATCCCCGCGATGGAGCCGGCGCCGCCGTCGGGCGCGAGGACGTGCACCAGGCTGCGAGCCGTGGTCAGCGCCGTGAGCACGACCAGGAACCAGAGCGAGGCCCGGCTACCGCGGTAGCCCCACTCCGGGAGGGCGAGGAGGTATCGGAGATCACGCATGGCGCGAGCGTATCGCGGTGGCCTCCTGCGCAGCGAACGGGCGGCCGGCCCTGTGGATCCGGCGCGAGACGACGCCCGCCTCGTGGGCCTCGACAGCCATCCCGGCATGCATGCGACAGGCGAGCGCTTGACACGCTTGCGATCTCGCCGATGGTCCTCTCGCCCACGGGCAGCAGACGAGCCGGACCGCGACGGTCCGGCTTCGGCGTGTCCCGAGAGTGGCTGACGCCGATGGCCCCACGCGCAGTCGGTGCCGACAGGACCGGCAGCGCCGGCAGCAGCGCGATGATCCGGGCAGCTGCGGAGTCCGCCCTCGGCCGGCCGGCGCACACCCTCCTTGCCGCCTGCAGCTCACTCACCTGGCCGGCGAGCCCGATCGACACGGTTGCCGACCGCTCCGCCGCGCCGGCGAAGGAGGCGACCCAGCCGGCGAGACGTCCATCGCGGATGATCAGCGGAGTCCGGCAAGGCGGCGCCAGGCGGCCTGGGCCTCGGGCGCCGAGCCGGGACCGCAACGACCACAGATCGCGCTCGCGCAGGACGGCGCGCAGCTTCGAGAGGGTGACCGCATCCACGCCGGGCGGCGTGACCCCGCCGGCCAGGAGAACCAGCGCCCAGGAGCGCCGAGGCGAGATCCCGCGGCCGGGCGGGGCGCCGGTCCTGACGCGGGCCTCGACACCGTCGCGGCGCACGAGGTAGCGGCCGCCCAACCGCCGCGCGTCCAGGACGCCCGACGCGACCAGCTGGCGGACCCGGTCGGCCGTAAGGCCGAGCGCCGCCGCCGCGTCCGCCGTGGACATCGAGTCGCCGTCGATTTCCTCAACCATCATGAAATGACGTTAGAGGGGGAAATGGGGCGTCTCAACGGGGCGGCGCCGGGCCCGCTGGCAGCCCGGACGCGATACCACTCTGCAACAGCCGGAACTTATGACCCCGCAAGAGGAGGTGCGCACGCTCGATCGGCCACGGCTGACGCTCCGAGCGGAGGGGCACGACCGCGACCCCGTCGAGTATTCTCCGCCGATGGAACCCGTTCGAGTCCGGCAAGCGACACCCGGGGACGCCGATCAGCTGCGCACGTTCCGCTGTGCCTCGGGCCCGTGGTACGAAGCCGAAGTGGAGACGTTCGTGCAGGGTGTGCTCGCCGACCACGTCGCCCAGGGGTTCGGCGCGCTCGTGATCGAGGACGCCGGCGAGGTCGTGGCACTCTTGGCGGTCATTCCGCAGCCCTTCCCGGGCGGCGGGGAGGGCACCGTCATTGAGCTCGCGGCAGGCGCCGTCCGGATCGACCGACAGGGCACCGGCGCCCACGGTTCTTCGCTGTCCGGCTCGCTGGTATCGGCGGCTGTGGACGAGGCGCGCGCCTCCGGGCACGTGGGCTGCTATGCGAAGGTGGCCCTCGAGAACGTGCGCGTCCGCCGCGTGCTTGAGCGCGCGGGGTTCAGGGCGGGCCCGGTGGTGTCCGACCCGAGATACGCCTTCTACACCCTGAACCTACGCGCCTGAGCCAAGGCTGGGCCCCGAATCCGGGGCGGAAGGGACATCCGGGCCTGAGAGCGCGGCGCCCCCGGGCGCGGCGCCCCCGGGCACGGGATCCGGCCCCCACGGGGACAGGAGCTGGCCGCTGAGCGCCTGCTGGTCGGCCTGGCTGAACATGCTGTCCAGACTGCCCTTGGCCGGCGAGTTGCGGATCGAGTCGAGCACCTGGGTCATGATCGGGTCGCTCGCCGGGCCGGCGCCGCCGGGCGCGGCGCCCCCGGGCGTGGCGTCCCCGGGCACGGGATCCGGCCCCCACGGGGACAGGAGCTGGCCGCTGAGCGCCTG
>JBAXFC010000401.1:0-3994 GCA_037140135.1 Chloroflexota bacterium | reverse complement strand
CGCTCATGAGCTCCGGCAGGAAGTTCGGCAAGCCGGACGGACCGATGAAGGCGGCGGGCGTGGGCAGCGAGCCCATCATCACGCCCGTGGTGTCCGGGTTGCAGAAGCCCATCCAGCGGCAGTACTGGATCGGGATGGGCTGGTCGAGTCCCCAGGCCTTGATGAACTTGTCCTTCATCGCCTGGGTGATCTTCGGGTTGTTGGCGAACTTCGCTTCGGGCCCCCCCGGAGCGGCGAGCAGGATCGCATAGACGACCACCGTGATCCCGAACAGGACCGGGATCGCCTGGAGGAAACGTCGGATCACGAATTTGGTCATCGGCGTCGTGCCTCAGCCCCGAGTGTGGCTAGTGCAGGGTGGATTGGGACGCACCGGCAGGGAGCGTCCGCGCTGGTTGCGCGGAAGGTACACCCGCTCACGCGGGCCTGCCGGGTGCATGCGACGGGGCGCCCGGTAGCCGGGCGCCCCGTCGATCAAGCGCGAAGGATGAGCGGTGCTCAGCCCTTGACGAACCAGTCCTCGCCGTTCCAGGTCGAGCCGGCCTGGGTGCCGTTGGCGAAGTAGTTCCCGGCCTTCGGGCCGGCCAGCTCCACGTTCTTACGGTAGTAGAGCGGGATCTCGACGGTCTGCTCCACGTAGACCTTCTGGAAGGTCGCCATGGCGTCCTTGATGACCGCGAAGTCCACGCTGTTCTTCACGGCGTCAAGGGCCTTGTCCACATCAGCGTTGCTGATCTGGGCGTCGTTCGCGCCATCGGGGCGGAACTGGCTGCTGTGGTAGCTGAAGTAGTTGCCCAGCGGGTCAATCGACGAGCTGAACGCGTGCTCAGCGAGGTCGTAGTTGCTCCGGGCAAGGATGCACGGGGTGTCGATCGTGCCCTCGTTGTAGTCGGCGAAGATGTCGGACGCGGCGACGGCGTTGATGACGCTGTCGATGCCGACGGCCTTCAGCCAGCTGCTGATGAGGGCGAGGGTGTCCTGGCGGACCTGGCGGGTGGTCGTGCAGAGCTCGATCTTCGCCTTCACGCCGTCCTTGGCGCGGATGCCGTCAGCACCCTTGGCCCAGCCGGCGGCGTCGAGGATCTCGTTCGCCTTGGCGGGGTCGTAGGTCGCCGGGGACTGGTCCGCGTAGAACCACGCCGCCGGGCTGATGTTGGTGTTCGCGACCTGGGCGTTGCCGCCGAGGAGGCGGGTGTTGATCTCGGTCTTGTCGATCGCGAAGCTGATGGCCTGGCGGATCGCCGGATCGGAGGTGGGGCAGCCTGCGCCGCGGTCGGCGACAGCCGGGTTGCGCGAGCAGCCACCGGTGCCCTTGGCCTCGTCCCACGCGGTCGCGGGCGACCAGTTGGGGCGAAGGAACTCGTACAGGAGGGCCGGGATGGCCGCAACCTGCTCGCCGAGGTCCTGGACCTTCGGGATGTCGCTGTCGGCGAGGTCGAACGCGATGTCGATCTCGTTGGCACGGAAGCCGGCGATCATCGCATCGGGGTCGCCGTACCACTTGAAGACGACGCCGTCGAGGTTGGCGGGCTTGCCGGTGCGCGGGTTCGCGTAGTTGTCGTTGCGGACGAGCCGGAGCTCGGCGCCCGACGTGACGGACTCGAACTTGAAGGGGCCGGTGACCGGCAGGTTGGCGATCTCGTCGACGCCGAAGCCCTTGCCCTTGGTCTGGTCCGCGATCGGGATCTTGGACAGGAAGTGGCGCGGCAGCGGCGCGGTCATGAGGGTCAGGTAGCCCTCATAGATCTTCTTGAAGTGCCACACCATGTCCGTGTTCGACGGGCAGTCGAACGCGGTGATGTCCTCCCAGCCGGCGGTGATGACACCGACGTTGCCGGGATCGAGGACCCACTCCCACGCGTACTTGAAGTCGTCGCAGGTGAGGGGCTGGCCATCGGACCACTTGAGGCCGTCACGGATCTTCCAGGTGACGGTCATGGCATCGCCACCGTCGCCGGGGACCTTGACGCCGCCGTTGGCGGTCGTCGGAATCGGCTCAGCCGCGAGCTGCGGGATGTACCGGAAGTCGCTGCTGATGGTCAGCAGGCTGTGCCAGACCAGCGAGGCGACGTTGGCCTCGGTGACCTGACCCAGGTAGTACGGGTTGAACTGCGTGGCTTCCTGCCAGTCGCCGATGATGATCGTTCCACCGCTCGTGCCCGCCTCGGGCGCGTAGGTGGTGCCGAACAGGTCGACAGGCGCCGGGGTCGCCGACGGGGCTTCGGTCGCCGGGGCCGGTGTGACCGGTGCCGCGGTGGCCGGGGCCGGCGTCGCCGGTGCCGGGCTGGGGGTTGCGCTGGTGCCGCCGCAAGCTGCGACCAGAATGGTCGCGCCGGCGAGCAGGCCCACCAGTTTCCGCATCAAGGCTCCTCCAAGCTGCGTGGGGTCCTGGACAGTTGTGCTCCCTCGCAGGGCCAAGGACCGCGATTTCCTCTTCCACGGCTGCAAGTCCGCAGAGTTCGGGAACGTGCGCAGGCGCGCACGTCCAGCGGCCATCGGGCTGCGCTCGGGCGAGGATCGCTTACCGCGGGGACGGGTGTCAAGTCGGACGGAAGCGTCGCGGGCCGTCAGGTCCCGTCAACGTCAGAACGGTTCGAGCACGCGCGCGGTCGCGTCGGTACCGGGCACCTCCTTCCACGGCCGCAGAAGACCGTCGGGATACCTGGGGGGAAGGCTCCCGGACGCATCCGGGGATGCCGTGTCGGGACTGGTGGCCAGGCGCGCCTCGACGGCGTGCCAGCTGACGATCTCGACGTGCCGCGTCGAGGCGCCCTGGTCGGGGACGGGCACGACGGCAACCATGCCTGCCCGCGGCACGACCAGGAGGGCGGCGATGGCCGCGCCGGAGAGGAGCCCGCCCGCCTGCAGCCGCCAGCTCGAGCGGGCATGGGCACGGGGGTGGGCCGGGACCGCTCGGCCGGGCGCCGGTCCGGCGGCCATCACCGGGTCCGGCAGGGACCGGTAGGTGGCGCCGGCGCGCCGCAGGGCGGCCAGCGTGAGGGCGATGCCCGTGAGGTCACGCTCGCAGGCAGCACACCGCCGCAGGTGGTCAAGCGCAGCCGGCGTGCCCGGCCCGCGCTCGCCGCGGTCGAGGAGGTCCACCAGCACCGGCCGGTGAACGGAGCAGGCCGACCGGAACAGCCGCATCAGGCGCGCGCCTCGGCCGCGCCGTCGGTGACCGGACCGCTCGCGGGGTCCTCGCCCCACGCGCCCCCGAACCGCCGGTCCGCGTCGAGCCGCGCCCGCAGATCCCGCAGGGCATGGTGCACGCGGCTCTTCACGGTGCCGAGTGGCAGGCCCAGCATGTCCGCCGTCTCCTGGAGCGACCGGCCCTCGAGGTAGTACAGCAGCACGACCGCCCGGTGTTTCTCGGAGAGCGCGGCGATCCCCTCGCGCACGATCACCGCCAGCTCCGCCCACTCCGCCCGCGCGGCAGGGCTCGCGGCGCCGTCGGCCAGGCGCTCGGCGACGAGGTCCGTGACGGGCTCGCTGGGCAGACGGCGGCGGCCCAGTCGGGAGTAGCACAGGTTGAGCGCCACCTTGTGCAGCCAGGGCAGCGGCGAGATGTCCGTGCGCAGCCGGTGCCGGTGCACGTAAGCCCGCCCGAAGGTGTCCATGACGACCTCCTCGGACACGCCGGGGTCGCCCGTCAGGGACATGGCGGCACGGTAGACGGACGCGCGGTACCGCTCGAACAGCGCGGCCAGCGCGTCCGTGTCGTCCTGTTCGGCCATGCGCCGGATGAGATCGGCATCCGGCGTCGGGCGGCGGGGCTCCGAGTTCGTCTCGCCGTTGATCGCAGGTACTCCGTGATGCGGATCGACTCGACCCTCATCGGAACATACGCGTCCAAGGGCCTGCGGGTTCACTGCCGTTCGGCCCCCAGCGGACGCGACTCCCGGATCAGTCCGGGCAGGGTGTCTCCGCGCCGGTCATGCCACGCCAGCGCAGGTTCGGCTGGCGGGCCGCCGTCGCCTCGTCGAGACGCCGGACC
>JBAXFC010000400.1:0-4008 GCA_037140135.1 Chloroflexota bacterium | reverse complement strand
GCGCGTCGCGCGTGGAACGTGGTGCGGCGCGACCACGAGCTGGTCGGCGTGACGACCCAGGGTCGCGCGGACCTCATGCTTGACGAGGATGGGGCGCCGCTGCGCGCCGAGGATCATCCCGGCGGCCGGGCGCTGGCCGATGGCGTGGCGGCGGGGCGCACGATCGGGATCCGCCGGACCGATGGGACCATCGGCTGGATGGAGGCGCGCTCGGTGCCGCTGCGGCTCGCCCCGGACGAGGCGCCGTACGGCGTGGTCACCTCGCTCTCCGACGTGACGGAGCGCAAGCGGCACGAGGACGAGCTGCGGCTGGCCGAGCGACGGGTGTCCAGCATCCTCGAGCAGGCCTCGGATGCCATCGTGGGCGTCGGCCTCGACGGGCGCATCACGTTCGCGAACCGGGCGGCCGGCGAGATCTTCGGCTGCGACCCTGCGTCGCTCCCCGGCGAGGCCATCGACACCCTGGTCCCCGAGGGCTTGGCCGAGGTCCATGCCGAGCGTCGCGAGGCCTACCTGGGGCGACCGGTCGCGCGCCCGATGGGGGTTGGCCTGGAGCTGACGGCGCGTCGGCGGGACGGGATGACGATCCCGGTGGAGATCTCCATCAGTCCCGTCGAGACGCCGTCCGGCCTGGAGATCTACGCGACGGTCACCGACGTGACGGAGCGCCGCCGGATCGAGGCGGAGCTCCTCCAGGCTGCCAAGATGGACAGCATCGGCCGCCTCGCGGGTGGCATCGCCCACGACTTCAACAACGTGCTCACCGCGATCATGGGCTACGGGCAGATCGTGATCGGCACGCTCCCGGCGGAGTCCCCGGCCGCCGGTGACGTCCGCGAGATCCTGCGCGCGGCCGACCGTGCCGCGGAGCTCACCCGCCAGCTCCTGGGCTTCGCCCGCAAGTCGGTGCTCGACCCGGCGATCCACGACCTCAACGACCTCGTCGCGACGATGGAGCCATTCCTGCGCCGTCTCCTGGGCGAGCAGGTGGCCCTCGTGACCCGTCTCGGGGCCGACGTGGGCCACATCCGGGTTGACCGCTCGCAGATGGACCAGGTGCTCATCAATCTCGCGGTCAACGCGCGCGATGCGATGCCGGATGGGGGGACGCTGGTGATCGAGACCAGCGCGCTCGATCCCGCGGATGCGGACGAGCTGCTCGCCGTGGCCGGCGACCGCCTCGCGGTGCTGCGCGTCACCGACACCGGCCTCGGGATGTCGGAGGCGGTGCTCGCCCATGCGTTCGAGCCGTTCTTCACGACCAAACCGTTCGGCGAGGGCACCGGCCTGGGCCTGGCCACCACGTACGGGATCGTGCGCCAGTCGGGTGGGGCGATCCGGGTGGCCTCGACGCCCGGCGAAGGGACATCATTCACGATCTACTTCCCGGGGACGCCGGCCCCGGCGCCGGCCCCGGCCCCGGCCCCGGCGCCCGCCCTCGCCCCGGCGACCGTCGCCCCTGCCGCCGGCGCCGTCGGCCACGCCGGCCGCAGGCGCGCGACGATCCTGGTGGTCGAGGACGAGGAGTCGGTGCGGGCCCTGGCCACCAAGATGCTCGAACGCGCCGGCTACCAGGTGCTGCAAGCCCCCAACGGCGCGGCGGCGATCTCCCTCGTGGGCACCCGCCTCGACGAGGTGGACCTGCTCCTGAGCGACGTCGTGATGCCTGGGATGCGCGGCCCCGAGCTTGCCGCCCGCCTCCACGCGGAGCGGCCGAGCCTGCCGGTGGTGTTCATGTCCGGGTACCTGGGCGTCAGCGAGAAGGGAGGCGCCGGTCTCGATGACGCCACGGTGCTGAGCAAGCCGTTCGCGCCCGAGGAGCTGCTCGAGACGATCGCGGCGAAGCTCGCGGCGTCAGTCGCCTGACGGACTCCCGGGTGCACCATCGTGGCCGTGGCCGCCACCGTGGCCGTGGCCGGCGTCCCGGCCTGGACCGTGTCCGGCCGACCCCTGCCCGGGCTGCCATCCCTCCAGCCGCCCGCCGGCGAGCGGCACGCCCTTTCTGATCACGGCGACCGGGCCGATCGCGCCCCCGGTGCCGCGCGGATCCGTGCCGAAGATGTCGATGTCGGCCGGGCCGCCAACCTCCAGCACGCCGCCCGCGGCTCCCGCGGCATAGATCCCCGAGAGATCGAGCACGTGGGAATCGCCGCGCGAGATCGCGTGGATCTCCGCGTCGGCCCCGATCGCCAGGATGGTGTCGTGCGCCCATGCGACGGCCGTGGCGTCAGGCAGCCCGCCGCCGCGGATCACGGTGCCGTTGACCAGGAGCGTGTACTCGTGCGTCATGCGCGCAGGGTACCCGGGCGTCCGGGCACCGGGGTGTCCGGGGTCCCGCCGCTACGCGCCCTTGCCTGCCACCAGCACGCCAGCGCCCACGCTCCAGGTGAGCTGGACCTCGGCGCCAGGTGCCCAGTCGCCCTCGTCCCGGCCAAGCTGCTCGCGCACGCCCACCTGCTGGCCGTCGGCGAGCCGGAGCTCGTACTTGCGCGTGGACCCGAGGTACAGCGCGTCGGTCACCGTCGCGTCGATCGCGTTGCGGCCGACGACCACCTCCGCTCCGCGGGCGGCGAGATGCAGGCGCTCCGGGCGGACGACCATGGCGGCGGTCGCCTTGTCGGCGAGACCGGAGCGGGTCGCCCATTCGGGGCTCACGCGCCAGCGGCCGAGCTCCGCGTTGACCCAGCCACCGTCGGCACCGGCCTCGTAGCGGCCGTGGAGGATGTTGCTCTCGCCGATGAAGTCGGCGACGAACAGCGAGATCGGGCGCTCGTAGAGATCCTCGCCGGTGCCCAGCTGCTCGATCCTGCCGTCGTGGAAGATGGCGATCCGGTCGCTCATGACCAGGGCCTCCTCCTGGTCGTGGGTGACGTAGATCACGGTGGCGCCCAACTGGCGGCTGATGTGCATGATCTCGAGCTGGAGCGCCTCTCGGAGCTTCTTGTCGAGGGCGCCCAGCGGCTCGTCCATGAGCAGCAGGCGCGGCTGGAACACGACCGCCCGGGCGAGCGCGATGCGCTGCTGCTGGCCGCCGGACATCTGGCGCGGGTAGCGCGGGCCGTACGCCTCGAGCTTGACCAGGTGCAGGACGTCCTCGACCCGCTTCTTGATCTCGCTCCTGGACTGCTTGCGCATCTCCAGCGGGAACGCGATGTTCTCGGCCGCGGTCATGTGCGGGAAGAGGGCGTAGTTCTGGAAGACCATGCCCACGTCGCGCTTGTGGGGCGGCGTGCGGGAGACGTCGTGTCCGTCGATCTCGATGGTGCCCGCGCTCTGCACGGTGAACCCTGCGATCATCCGCAGGGTCGTCGTCTTGCCCGAGCCGGACGGGCCCAGCAGCGTCAGGAACTCGCCCTCGGGGACCGTCAGGTCCACGCCGTCAACGGCGGCCACGTCGCCGAACATCTTGTGCAGGCCGTTGATGACAAGGGCGGGCTTGTCCGATCGCGGCTTGCGGCCGATGGACTCGAGGTGCGCGCTCATCGGACCGGCGCCTGCCGGCGGACCACGACGGCCAGCGCCAGCACCACGGTGGTGATGACCAGCAGCGTGGTGGCAACGGCCGCCACGGTGGGGTCGATGACCTGCCGCACCTGCTCCCACATGACGGTGGGCAGCGTGCGGAACCTCGTCGTCGTCAGGAAGATCGCCACGACCACCTCGTCCCAGGATGAGAGAAATGCGAACAGGGCCCCGGCGAACACGCCGGGCATGATCAGCGGCAGCGTGACCCGCTGGAAGGTCCGGACCGGATCGGCGCCCAGGTTGGCGGCAGCCGCCTCCAGGTTCCGGTCCATGGTGCGCAGGTTCGTGCACACGAGCGACACGTCGCGGGGCTGCGGCACCTCGGGAAGGTCCGCGACGAGCGGCTGCTCGTTGAGGAGGTGGACGACGGCATCCCTGATCACGCTGAGCGACGCTAGCAGCGGCGTTCGCCGGTCGCCACCGGACGATGGTCACGGTTGCGGCGCCGCCCGGACGCCGGCCAGCGGGCCCGCCAGCCGGTAC
>JBAXFC010000399.1:0-4011 GCA_037140135.1 Chloroflexota bacterium | reverse complement strand
CGCCCGGTTGCCGGCCGCGCCATCCGTGCCGTGGCCCGCCCCGGCGCGGGCCCGATCCTCGTGCGCCTGCCGTCGCTGGACGCCGTGGCGCCGATGGACGCCGCCGAGGCCTTCCGCGACGCGCCCGGGCTTGCCCTGCTCGAGAGTGCCCGTCCTGGCCGGACCGGCCGCTGGAGCTTCCTGACCGCGGACCCGGTTGCCGTCCTCGATGCCCCGTCCGAGGGCCCGGACCCGTTCGCCGAGGCCCGGGCGCTGCTCACCCGCCTCGATGGCGGGGCCGTCACGGCCGGCGACGCGCCCCCGTTCAGCGGCGGCCTCACCGGCTACCTGGGCTACGACCTCGGTCGCCGTTTTGAGAGCATGCCAACGATTGCACGCGTTGATCAGCACCTTCCGGTCATGCGCCTCGCACTCCACGATTGGGCGATCGCCTGGGACCGCCGCCGCGGCCAGGCCTGGTTGGGCGTACGGGCCGTGGACGGCGACCGCGCCGCTGCCGAACGCCGCCTGGCCTGGGTCCGCGACCGGGTCGGCCGGTTCCTCGCCGGGCTCCTGCCTGACCCGAGCCCCGTTCCGAGGACGGCGCAGCCGCTGGAGCACCCGACGCCCACCGCGTTCATCTCGGCCACGCCACACAACCGGTGGGTGGAGCAGATCGAGGTCGTGCGGGCCGCCATCGGTCGCGGCGAGATCTACCAGGCCAACCTGACCCGTCGTCTCGCCGCCCCCTTCGCCGGCGACCCGTGGACGCTCTTCCGCCGGCTGCGGACCGGCGACCCGGCGCTCTTCGCCGCGTACCTCGACCTGGGTGCCTCGCCCGCGACCGGCGCCCCACGCGCGCTCCTCTCCGCCTCGCCGGAGCCCTTCCTCTCGGTGGCTGCGGACGGCAACGTCTCCGCCGACCCGATCAAGGGGACGCGGCCGCGCGGCCGGTCGGCGGCCGAGGACCGGGCGCGGCGGCGCGAGCTGGTCGCCAGCCGCAAGGACCAGGCCGAGAACGTGATGATCGTGGACGTCCTGCGCAACGACCTCGGGCGGGTCTGCGAGCCGGGTTCCGTGCGTGTGCCCAGGCTCCTCCGCCCCGAGCGGACCGCGGCAGTCCAGCACCTCGTCACCACCGTGACCGGCCACCTCCGCCCCGAGCACGATGCTTTCGACCTCCTGGCCGCCTCATTCCCCGGCGGCTCGATCACCGGTGCGCCCAAGATCCGGGCGATGGAGATCGTCGAGGGCCTCGAGCCCGTGCGGCGCGGTCCCTACTGCGGCTCGATGCTCTGGCTGGGCGCCGACGGCCGGATGGGCTCCTCGATCCTGATCCGGACCTTCGTCGCCGACGGCGAGCGGCTGACGATCCACGTCGGCGGCGGGATCACGTACCGCAGCGACGCCAACGGCGAGTGGGACGAGACCGTGGCCAAGGCGCGCGGTCCACTCTCCTCCATCGGGGCGCGCGAGGTGGAGGTGGAGCGATGAGCGATCCGCTGCCGCGGTTCGTCTGGGTGGACGGAGCGATCCGTCCGGCCGAAGGGACCCACCTCTCCGTCTTCGACCGCGGATTCCAGCTGGGCGACGGCATCTTCGAGACCCTGCGAGCCCGCAGCGGGCACGCCACCGAGCTCGCCGAGCACACCGCGCGCCTGCGCCGCTCCGCCGACGGCCTTGCGATCACCCTCCCGGCCGATGTGGACCTCCTGGTCGCCCGCGGCATCGCCGAGCTTCTCGCCGCCGAAGGTCTCGACGGACCGGGCAGCGATGCTTCCGTCCGGATCACGGTGTCGCGGGGGGCCTGGTCGTCGCGCGGGCTCCTGCCGCCGGCGTCGGAGCGGCTGGTCGCCACCATCGTCATCCAGGCCTGGCCCGTCACCCCACCGCCTGCCGGCCACCTCGAGCGCGGCCTCTCCCTGGTGGCCTCCGCCGTGCGCCGGGACCCCGCCAACCCCATCGTCACGCTCAAGACCACCTCGCGCGCCGACTACGTCTACGCACGCCTGGAGGCCCGTCGGGCAGGCGCCGAGGACGCCGTCTTCCTCACGATGAGCGGCTATCTGTCCGAGGCGACGACCGCCAACATCTTCCTCGTGCGGGTCGCGCCGGATGGCATCACGGAGCTGGCGACCCCATCGCTCGACTGCGCGATCCTGCCCGGGACCACCCGCTCCTGGCTCCTGCGCTGGGCCGCCTCGGTGGGGCTGCGCCCGGTCGAGGGCTGGCTGACGCCCGACGAGCTGGCGGCGGCCGCCGAGGCGTTCATGTCCTCGTCGGTGGCCGGAGTGCTGCCGATCACCCGGTTCAATGGGCACCCGATCGGGGCGGGGGTGCCGGGACCCTGGACGCTCCGGGCGCGCGCGGACCGGGACGCGGTCTTCGGGTAACGCGCCCGATCGGGCTCCGCGCCGAGCCAGTCTCCACCGGCATCCGCACGCTGTCGATCCAGCCGAAGCAGAGCGCCTCCTCGACGAGTTCGGGCCATGTGATCGACGGCACGCCAGACCCCATCGGCCGGAAGCCCGCCCACAACTCGGGCGCGGTGGCGTGGTTCGCCTCGAGCCAGGCGCGCAGGCCGGCGGGGCCGGCGAAGCAGACGACGTCGTGCGGCTCGAGCCTGACCGTCGTCACCCTCAGCGGTGCGCCAGCACCGTCTCGATGACGTGCCTGCCGGCGTCGGGCTTGCCGAGCGACCTCGCGTTGCGGCGCAGGGCGGCGAGGGTCTTCGGCTCGCGGATCAGGCGCGAGATCCGGAACGCGAGCGCCGAGGCATCGTCGGCCTGGAGCGCGGCACCATGCTCGAGCAGGAACAGCGCGTTGCGCTCCTCCTGCCCGGGGATCGGGGAGACCACGATCATCGGCAGGCCCATCGCGAGGCATTCGGACGTGGTCAGGCCGCCGGACTTGGTCACCACGACGTCCGAGGCGGCCATCAGGCGCTCGATCGTCGTCGTGAAGCCACTCGCGACGAGGCGGCCCGGGAAGCGCTCGGCCCGCCTGCGGAGGCTCGCGAGCAGCGACTCGTTGCGGCCGGCGAGCGCGATGACCTGGAGGCGCTCGTCGATGGGGAGCAGGCGATCGACCAGGTTGTCGATACCGGTCACGCCGGCGCTGCCGGCCATCAGCGCGATCGTGGGTCGTGCGGGATCGAGGCCAAGCTCTGCGGCGCACTCGGCGCGCGAGATCGGCTGCCCGAACACCGGCATCACCGGGATCCCCGTGACGTGCACCGTCCCGGCGGGAATGCCCCGGTCGATCATCCGCCAGGCGACCTCCTCGTCGGCGGCGAGGTAGCCGGTCATGTTGTCGTGGATCCAGGAGCCGTGGAGATCGAAGTCGGTCACCTGGACCCAGACGGGCTTCGTGAAGCTGCCCTTGCGGATGTCGCGCGCCAGCAGCTGGGCCGGCAGGAAGTGGGTGCAGATCACGATGTCCGGGTCGTTCTCGCGCAGCCACTTCTTGAAACGTCGGGTGTTCAGCCGTTCCACCGCCTGGCGCATCCGGTTGAGCGCGGAGTCCACGTCCCGCCGGTCGGTCTTCGCGTAGAGGTAGCCCCAGAAGGTGGGGCTGTGCTCCACGACCTGGAGGTAGCCGTCGGCGTAGGTCTTGCGGAACGGTGCCGAGACGAGCGTCATGAGGTCGATATGGACGATCTCGATCTCGGGGAAGTGGAGGCGCGCGGACGCCTCGATGGCCTGCGCAGCGCGCACGTGCCCGGCCCCCGCCGACACGCTGAAGACAGCGATCTTGGTCACAGGGTGAGCCTACCCGGCCGCGGGGGCGGCTGTTGGTCCGCGGGGGGGCTTGACCGCGGGGACCCGGCCGCGGGGTTCTCCCCGCCCGAACCGGACGCTGCGTCAGGCTTTCGGGGGGGGCGGTCCGACCAGAGCCCGGACGTCGGGGCTGGGCTGGACTGTGCGTCCGGTCTTCCGCGCGCAGCACGCACGAGGCGCCCGACTGGCGCCGAAATCGTGACTGACCGTCAGGGTAGGGACGCGTGGGCGGCCGGACAGCGTGGCCCACGAG
>JBAXFC010000398.1:0-4017 GCA_037140135.1 Chloroflexota bacterium | reverse complement strand
CGTTGAGCCCGGTCATCGGCCCGCAGGACCCGAAACCTGACTGTCGGTCCGGCTCTCGCACCCCGGTGGCCCCGCCTGGCCCCGCCTGGACCCGGCGTCGGCCCGCAGGGACCCGAAACCTGACTGTCGGTCCGGTCTTCCCGTCCCGGTGGCCCCGTCTGGCCCCCTGGACCCGGGACAAGGCTTTGGCCCCTGGGAACCAGACCGTGGGTCCAGATTGGGCCGCGAGAGCAGGGCTGGGACGGCATCGGCGGGACCCGGAACCCCCGACTCACCGTCAGGTTTGGACGCCTGGCCTGATAGACCCCAACTCGCCACCTTGCTCGTCGGTCAGGCTGGCGGACGATCGCCGAGAGCGGTGAACATTCGCTGGACAAGCAGCCGGGCCTCGGCGTCCAGGGCCTCGGCGACCACGGCGGCGGCTGCGGAGCACCCGGCCGCCACCATCGCCGGGACCTCCGGGTAGTTGGTCCACCACAACTCGAGAGCGCCAACGACCGGGTCGCAGACGAGAAACCCCGCGAGCTGTCCGCCGGGCTAGGCGTCGCGGACGGCCTGCTCGCTGCCGGTCGCCACAGCGGCCGTTCGGATCGCGCACCTCAGCCAGTCGGCGTCAGCGGCCGCCGCCGCGTAGTCCAAGCTGCCGTGGGCCCAGATTGAGCCTACGCGCTCGACCTCGAGCGGATCGAGGCTCAATGCGCGCCGGACGAAAACCTCGACGCGCCCGCGTCGCCGGCGCGGGGACCGGCACCGCCGCCCGCCGCGACCTACCGGATCGTCCGCGTCACCGTCCGAACCGGGAGCGCCACCCCGGCACCCGCGGCCCGGCCCTCGGCGCGCCGCCGCTCGGCCAGGTGGGCGCCCAGGTCGAACGCCGTCTTCAGCCCCACCATCACGACCAGCGCCCAGATGGGCGCGCCCAGGAACGCCACCGCAAACGCCCCGAGCAGGATCGTCAGGTGGAGGACCACGACCCGCGCGTACGGCGCCGCCATCTCGGCCGCCGGCGTCGAGGCGTCCCGCTCGCCGCCCAGGACCCAGTTGAGGACGAACGAGACGCCGTGGCTGGCGAACATGAACGGAACGGTCGCCAGCACGATCGCCACCGACGGCATCACCACGGACGAGAACGGGTTGCCGGGGTCGTACCCGCCGCCGATCGCCGCGCCGGCCCCGCCGCCGCCGATCGCCGCGCCGGCCCCGCCGCCGCCGAGCATCGCGAACGCCATCGGCAGGAACAGCCACACGAACAACCCGTGGACGAGCCAGAAGACGCCGTAGTGGACGACGAAGAAGCCGCCCATGAAGCAGCCGGCGGCCTGGGCGTTGAGCTGGATCACCGGTCGGCCACCCGGCGGCGGCGGGGGCGGCGGCTCGGGACGGGCTGCCCTTGATCCGCGCGCCGTCATGATCCGGGCGAACGCGAAGACGCCCACCACCCCGTTCTCGGCCCAGTACAGGGCCACGATGGTCGGCAGGTCCCAGCCCAGGAACAGCACGCCGACGAGCGGAATTGCGTTGACGACCAGCAGGACCAGGATCGCCACCGGCGATGCGTGGGCCGCGCGCTGGAGCGTGAACAACCGGTGCACGAGGACCAGCGTACTGGCCGGTGACCGTCGCGCGCTAGACTCGGGCGCGATGGATGACGCGCGCTGGGAACCGGGCATGCCCGTGCTGGACCGCCAGGCGGTCCCCGAGCGTGCGCCCGCACCCCGGACGGCCGCGGACCGCGCCGCCCTCGCCGCCGCCGCGCACGACGCCCTGCCGGAGAGCCTGCGCAGCCTGCCGCCGCGCAGCGTCCCGGAGACCAGGCCCACGCCCCTCGAGCGGCACTATGTCCTGCTGTCCGCGCCCGCGATGGTCCTGGGCGCCGTCGCCATCACGGCGCTCGAGATGGGCGCGGGCTTCGGCAGCCTGATCGTGAAGCTGTGCGTCCTGGTCGCCGCACCCATCCTGTTCATCACCACGCTCGACGCGGCGCTCCGGATCTGGCGCTCGGCGTGGGCGTGGATGCCCGTCAACCGGGGTCGCGGCCTCTTCCGGCTGGCCTGGCTCGCCGCCCCGGCCGTGTTCCTGGTGCTCGTGGTGGCCGCCACGCTCCTCGTGCTGGGCGCCTGACGATGACCGAGCGACGCCTCACCGACGATGAGCTGGCCCAGCTCGCGTCCATCGGCCGCGGTCCCGACGGCCGCTCCACGGACAAGGCCTCTGGTCGTGGCGCGCCCGGCTGGATGCGGGCGATGACCCGCTTCTGCAGTCGCTGCGGGACGGAGATGGTGGAGCAGACCCCGCCCGAGGAGCATCGCGACCGGATGTGCTGCCCGGGTTGCGGGTTCATCGCCTACGTCAACCCGCGTCTGGTCGTGACGACGCTCCCGATCGACAACGACGGCAACCCGGTCCTGATCCTGCGCGGCATCGAGCCCGGCTACGCGCGCTGGGCCCAGCCGGGCGGCTTCCTCGAGATCGATGAGACCGTGAGCGAGGCCGCCGTCCGCGAGACGTTCGAGGAGACCGGCCTGCTGGTGCAGCCGGGCGAGCTGGTGGGCATCTACTCCCGGCTCGAGGCGGCCGTGGTGACGCTGATGTACGAGGCGCGGGTCGTCGGCGGCGCGCCCTGCGTCACCCCGGAGGCGCTCGAGGTGCGCGCCTTCGCCCCGGCCGAGATCCCGTGGGACGAGATCGCGTTCAAGACATCCTGGTGGGCGATCCGCGACTGGGTGACGAGCCGGCACCCGGACGTGCCGGTCCCCGACCGCTTCGCCGGGGTTGAGCCGCTCTAGGAGGCAGGCCCGCCACGCGGCAGGCGGCCCCCGTGCCGGCACCCCGCGGGTGGCTCACCACCTGGCCGAACGACACCCCCGGTTCGCTGTGAGGCCCCTCGCCCGCTGTTACGATCGCGCGCATGGCCACCACCCGTGTCGCCCCGATCAACCCGCTCGCCCGCCTCACGCACGCGGTCGGGGTGATCCTGCGCGGACGGCGTGCGCAGGCGTGGCTCGTGGTCGTGAGCGCGGTGACGGCCATCGGGACCATGGGCTACATGGTCCTGTTCGACTGGTCGTTCTCGGACGCCGTGTACATGACGGTGATCACGCTGACCACGGTGGGCTTCCGGGAGGTCCACGAGATGGTCTCGTTCGCGGAGCGCGGCTGGACGATGCTGCTCGCGATCTCCGGGGTCGCCATCATCTTCGGGTCCATCGGCATCGTGGCCGAGACCATCATCAGCGATGCCGCGAGCGGCCGGCAGGAGGCGAAGCGGATGCGAGAGGCCGTCGAGGGGCTTCGCGACCATTACATCGTGTGCGGCTACGGCCGCGTCGGCTCCACCGTGGCGCAGGAGCTGGACCACACCGGAGAGCGGCTGGTGGTGATCGACATCCTGGCGGCGTCGCTGGAGCGCGCGGCGGAGGATGGGCACCTGGTGGTCCAGGGCGACGCGACCGATGACGCGACCCTGCGCCGCGCCGGCGTCGACCACGCACGCGGCCTGATCACCGCGATCGACTCCGACGCCAACAACGTCTACGTCACGCTCTCCGCGCGGGCGCTGAACCCTGACCTGTTCATCGTGGGCCGCGCCAACTCCGCGGGCTCGGACGCGAAGCTGCTCCAGGCCGGCGCCAACCGGGTGGTCTCGCCCTACACGATGGCCGGCCGGCGGATCGCGGAGCTGGCCGTGCGACCGCGCGTGGTGGACTTCATCGACGCGGCGCTCTCGCATGGGAACCTCTCCTTCTCGCTCGAGGAGGTGGAGGTGGACGAGGCCAGCCCGCTGCGGGGCGAATCGGTCGGCGCCCTGCGCGAGTCGGGGGTGGTGACGCTGGCGATCCTCCAGCGCGATGGCGCGTACGAGGCCAACCCGCCGGAGGCACGGACGCTCCACGCCGGGGAGAGCCTGATCGCGTCAGGGTCCACGCAGGCGCTCGCCGCGCTCCGCGCCCGCGCCTGACGGGGCTCCGCGCCCGCGCCTGACGGGGCTCCGCGCCCGCGCCTGACGGGGCTCCGCGC
>JBAXFC010000397.1:0-4017 GCA_037140135.1 Chloroflexota bacterium | reverse complement strand
ACGTGACGAACGTGGGCGACGACCCGGCGCTCCGGATGGTCACGCGCCACGCGGTTCTCGCGAGCGACGTCGTGACCACCCCGTCGGCGTGGCTGCGGGAGGCGGCGCTCGTGAGCCTCGACCTCCCGGGCGGCACGAGGATCGACGTCGTGCCCAACTTCGTCGACCTGGAGGCCTTCCACCCGGGGTCCGGGCGCCCCGATCTCGAGCCCCTGTTCCCGGGCGAGCGGTGGAACGACGCCGGACGCCCGGGGGTCCTGCTCCATGCCTCGAACTTCCGGCGGCTGAAGCGGGTGTGCGACGCGGTGACCGCGCTCGCCCAGGTGGTCCGGACGCGCCCTGCCGTGCTCGTGCTCGTGGGCGACGGACCGGAGCGGGCGAACGTCGAGGCGCTGGTGGCCTCCCTTGGGCTCGCCGGGCGCGTGGCCTTCCTGGGTGAGCGGCCCGATCTGGGGCCGCTCTTCTCCCAGGCCGACCTGTTCCTGCTCCCCAGCGAGCAGGAGAGCTTCGGCCTCGCCGCGCTCGAGGCCCTCGCCTCTGGCGTCCCGGTCGTCGCGAGCCGCGTGGGGGGGCTGCCCGAGGTGATCCGGGACGGCACGACCGGCCTGCTCGTGCCGCCACACGCCCCGCAGGCCATCGCGGCCGCCGTGCTCGCGCTCCTCGAGGACGAGCCGCGCCGGGCGGCCATGGGGCGCGCCGCGCGCGAGGACGCCGCCGAGCGCTTCCGCCCGGAACCGGTGGTCGACCGCTTCGAGGCGATCTACCGCGAGGTTGCCGAGCGCTGGGACTGACGACGCCCGCTGGCTACTTCTTCCAGTCGGCGATGGCCTTGGCGATGTCGTCGGCGAGCGGGAAGTTCTGCGACTTCTTGCCGAGCTCCTGGCTGCGCTCCGCCACCTTCACGGCATCGGCCTTCTTGCCCGAGGCGGCGAGCAGCTGCGCCTTCACCCAGAGGTTGTACCACTCCTGCTTCAGGGCGATGGACCTGTCGATGAGCTTCATGGCGAGCGCCGGCTCGATCTTCGCGTCGAGCAGGTAACGGGCTGCGTTCGCGTACGGACGCCAGTCGTCGGTCTGGAGGGCGTTGATGGCGCCGAGCACGGCGGCGCGCGTCGCCACCTCGAACTTCACGCCCACGCGGAGCGTGTCCCATTCGAGCGCCAGCGTCCCGCCGTCGTCGGTGAAGTCGAGGATCTCGAAGGCGAGGTGCTCGCGCGCCGGGATGGTGGAAGCCGTGGCCGGGACCCGCAGGACGTCGTTCTCGGCCTTGTAGCCGTAGGCTCCCCAGAGCGCGGTGTCCTTGTTGAGGATGAAGGTCCAGCCGGCCTTGGTGGGCAGGAGGAAGACGCAGTAGGTCCCCGCCGCGACGGCCTTGCCGGCGATGGTTGCCGGCGTGGACAGGGTGAGCTTGGAGCACTCGTTCGCGCCGGCCCGCCATACCTCGTCGAACGGGACGACGTCGCCCCAGATCTTCCGCCCCTTCACGGCCGGGCTCGAGTAGGCCACGGTGACGTCGGTGAGCCCCACGGTCTGCTTCACTGTGGCGTTGGGGCTGGGGCGCGGCAGCACGAGCTTGGGCGCCTCCTGGGCAACGGCGGTGCCAGCGGCGAGAACTCCGGCGAGAGCGGCGACGGCGAGGCGGGACGGCACGTTCATGCGAACTCCCGGGTTGGGTTCCCTTTGCGAGGCGCGATCATAAGGCGCCGGAAACCGGGTGCCACTGGCACCGGCCCTCCACCACCGGGCGACGTCGTGCCGGAAAGTCAGCGGTCCTTGACGCGGTTCGGAGCAGGCCGGGATCGCAAGGGGCCCGTCGCCGGCGCAGGGGGCACGTCGACGGCCGCGACCAGGTCGCCCACGCTCCGATGCGCCTCCACCGGATGGCGCAGGGGGAGATCGGCCTGGATCGCATAGCGGGTCCGGCGTCCTTCCCGATCCCGCCGGACGTAGCCTGCCGCCTCCAGCTCCCCGAGGATGCGCAGCACCGCCCGCTCCGAGATGCCGACCTGCGTCGCGACCTCCCGGACCCGCACGGATGGATCCCGCGCCAGGCAGACGAGGACGTGGCCGTGGTTCGAGAGGAACGTCCAGCCGGACGCCTCGGGCCCGCTCATCTTCGATGTACCCGAATGGGACTTGATAGGTGACTCCAGATACATGAAATAGATGTCATGATACGAACGTCACCATCATACACGGGTCGAGACGCGGACGCAGGTCGCGGCGGGGGCGTGGCTTGAGCACCGCGGAGGGCGTCCCGCCCATCGTGGGGGTCGTCATGGGCAGCCGCAGCGACCTCGCGGTGATGGAGGAGACCCGGGCCGTGCTCGAGGAGCTGGGCATCCCCTTCGAGGCACGGATCGTCTCGGCGCACCGCACCCCGGAGTGGATGATGGAGTACGCGAAGGGGGCGGAGTCGCGCGGCCTGGAGGTCATCGTCGCCGGCGCCGGTGGCGCGGCACACCTCCCCGGCATGCTCGCGGCCTGCACGCTCGTCCCGGTCCTCGGCGTGCCCATTCCGTCCACGGTGCTGGGGGGCATGGACGCGCTCCTCTCCATCGCGCAGATGCCCGCCGGCGTGCCGGTCGGCACGCTGGCGATCGGCAAGCCGGGAGCACGCAACGCCGCGATCCTCGCAGCCGAGATCGTGGGGCTCGGGCACCCCGAGATCCGGCAGCGGCTGCGCGCCTGGCGCGAGGCCCGCCGGGACGCCGTCCTCGCGGAGCGTGTCGCTTGAGCCCGATCCTGCCGGGTTCGACCATCGGCTTCCTCGGCGGGGGCCAGCTCGGCCTCATGGCGGCCATGGCGGCGCGCTCGCTCGGCTACCGGGTGGTGGTCCTCGACCCGGACCCGTCGTGCGCCGCCGCCTCGGTGGCAGACGAGGTCCTCGCGGCGCCGTTCGACGACGCCCTGGCTGCCGAGGCGCTCGCCGGGCGGTGTGCGGTGGTCACCTTCGAGATCGAGCGGATCGGGATCCAGGCGGCGCAGGCCGCAAGCCGGCGGGCGCCGCTCCGTCCCGGTCCGGGCGTGCTGGAGGTGATCCAGGACCGGGCCCGGCAGAAGGCCTTCCTCGCCGGCCGCGGCACGCCGCTCGGCGCCTGGACGGCCGTGACGAACGCCGCGGAGGCCGCCGCGGCAGCGCGGGCGTGGAACGGACCGGTCCGGCTCAAGGCGTCGCGGGGCGGCTATGACGGACGCGGCCAGGCGAGGGCTGCTGGCCCGGAGGCCGCGGAGGAGGCCTTCCTCTCCCTCGGTGGCGTGCCGTGCGTGATCGAGCAGGAGCTCGACCTGGCGCTGGAGCTCTCGGTGCTGGTGGCACGCCGTCCGTCCGGCCAGACGGTCTCCTACCCGGCGGCGCGCAACTGGCACGAGGACGGGATCCTCTCCCGCTCGGTGATGCCGGGTTTCCTCCCCGCGAACGTCGAAGCACGCGCGAGCACCATCGCCCGCCACATCTCGACCGAGCTCCGGGTGGAGGGGTTACTGGCAGTGGAGTTCTTCCTCACCCGGTCCGGGAGCCTGCTGGTGAACGAGCTGTCGCCGCGTCCGCACAACACCTTTCACGCCACCGAGACGGCCTGCGCCACGAGCCAGTTCGAGCAGCTCATCCGGGCCATCTGCGACCTCCCGCTGGGCTCCACGGAGATCGTGCGCCCGACCGCCCTCACCAACCTCCTCGGGGATCTCTGGCTCGGGCCAGCAGCCCCGGACGTGGCCGCGGCGCTCGCCTGCCCGGGAGTGGCGCTGCGCCTCTACGGCAAGGCTCCGCGGCCAAACCGGAAGCTGGGGCACCTGCTCGCCACCGCCTCGACCCCGCGGGAGGCGTTGCGGCGGGTCTCCGAGGCGCGCCTCCTCCTCGGGCCGGCTTGAGAAGGGAACCGCAGCGTGGACCTCTCCCTCCTCGGCCAGAACCTGCTCGCACCACCGGTGCTCTTCTTCGTCGCCGGCGTCCTGGCGGTGGTGATGCGCTCCGATCTGGAGATCCCCCAGCCCCTGCCCCGCCTCTTCTCCCTCTAC
>JBAXFC010000396.1:0-4018 GCA_037140135.1 Chloroflexota bacterium | reverse complement strand
CCGTACCCGTCGAAACCCATACGGATCGTTTCACCGCTGGGACCGGGCGGCAGTGGTGACACCGTTGCGCGTATAGTCGGCGAGGTGCTTGGCGATGTGCTCGGTCAGCCTGTCGTGATCGACAACCGCCCCGGGGCCAACGGCATCATAGGGATGGATCTCGTCGCCAAGGCGACGCCCGATGGCTACATGTTGCTGATCGCCACCGGCGGCAACATTGCGGTCAATGCCGCGATGTACGCCGGCAAGCTGCCTTTCGACGTCGCGCGCGATCTGGTTCCCGTCACGCAGGTCGCGGCGCAGATCTTCATTGCCATAGCGGCGCCGTCGTTTTCCGCGAAAAACATAAGGGAAGTGATCGAACTCGCGAAGTCGAAACCCGGCTCGATCAATTGCGCTTCGGCCGGCACGGGTTCGTCCGGACATCTGATGGCCGTGCTGTTGTCGGGCATGGCCGGCATTCAATTCACACACGTTCCATACAAGTCCGGCCCGCTGGGCCGCATCGCCGTGGTCGCGCGCGAATCCGATGTGATGATAGACGGCTTGGTCGCGAGTTTGCCGTTGGTCAAGAGCGGCAAGTTGCGCGGCCTTGGCGTGACGGGGATGCGGCGCTCCGAGTTGCTGCCCGATGTTCCGACCATTTCGGAGGCCGGCGTTCCCGGCTACGATGCACAGGCATGGTACGGAATGTTCGTGCCGCGCGGCACGCCACGCCCCATTGTCGAGAAGTTGTACTCGACGACGACTCAGGCATTGCAAGCTCCCGCTAAGCAGGAGAAGATGGCGACACAGGGCGCCGACCTGGTAGGCAGTTCACCCGCTGAATTTTCAAAGTTCGTAACCGCTGAGATTGCGAAATGGGCCAGAGTCGTCAGGGAATCCGGTTTGAAGCCGGATTAGGGCAGCCGGTGAGGAATCCTTGTGTCGGCTGCGTGTGGAATGTGAAATCTCGGCACAAACCCTTCAATCATGCAGTCGCGGGCGAACCAGTCATAATTACGTAAATCGATCCGGAAAATTCAGGAGGTGGCACGATGGCAAAGTTCGAAGATTACGCAAACAAATATCAGACCGTCCGCATGGAGAGGACTAATGGAATTCTTCTGGTCACTTTTCATACCAACGGCGGCACATTGCAATGGGGACAGGTTCCCTATCTTGAGTTTCCCAAGGCATTCGCCGACGTCGGCAGCGACCACGGTGTAGGTCGAATCGGTCGCCTTGCTGATGGCCGAGCAGCCGCTCGCGGCGCCGGTGCAGCGGAACCACTGGTAGCTGAACGTCATCGTCCTGGTGCCATCCCACGTCCCGTTCGTCGTGGCGAGCGTGTCACCCACGCGGGGCCCGTTGGCCGGACGCGTGCTGTTCGAGACCACCGGCACGGTGGCGTTCGACGGCGGCGCGAAGACGCGGTAGTTGACGCCATACCCCTGGGCCCCCGCGACGAGGACCGGCGAGACCGGGATGCTGCTCGTGCTGGCCGAGAGCGCCCAGACCGCCGTGTGGCCTGCGAGGCCGTCATTGCTGACCTGCTGCCAGGAGTCGCCCTTGTCGATCGAGCTCCAGACGCCGTCCTGCGTCCCGATGAAGATGTCCGAGTACGAGACGGCGACCGGGACCAGCAGGATGGAGCGGACCTGCATGCCTCCGGACGAGAGCCCGTCGTTCACCGGCCCCCAGAGCAGGCCCGACGTCGTCGACCGGAAGACGCCTCCGCTCGAGGTGATCGCGTACCACGTGGTGGGCGTCTGGGGGTCCGAGACGATCCTGTAGATGTTGGTGCCCGTCGGCAGGCCGGCGGAGACCGAGGTCCAGGTCTGGCCGAAGTCGATGCTGGCGTAGGCACCCGCGCTGGTGGCGGCCAGGATGTAGTTCGGCAGCCATGTGTACGAGCTGAGCGACCACACCGTGAGCCCGCCGGGCAGGCCGGTCGACGAATCGGACCACGTGTTCCCGCCGTCGAGCGAGTGCGAGAGGCCGCCCACGTAGCCGGCCAGGAGGCCGTTGTTCACGACAGGGCCGACCGACGTGTCGAGGATGGTCTGGACGGCCTCGTTGAGCTTGGTGGTGCCGATGCCCTGGCCAAGGGGCGCCCAGGCGCTCCAGGACAGCCCACTGCCCGAGGACTTGTAGAGCCCGCCGTCGGTGGCGATCGTCACGCTCGTCAGGCCCGCGTTGATCTGGCGGATCGACGTGCCCGCCGGCAGGCCGCCGCCGCAGTTCTGCCAGGAGATGCCGGCGCTCGTCGAGCAGTAGACGCCGTCCCCCTCGGTCCCGGCCCACATGGTGGTCCCGCCGGTGCCGAAGGCGCGCACCCAGGTCTCGCCGGCAGGTGCCGCGACGCCCCAGTGGACCCACTGCTGGACGTTCACCGGATCTGCGGCGGCCACTGGTGACCCGGTGATGCCGAGGAGCACGGCCGAGGTCGTGGTGAGGGCGATGAGCGCCCGGCTGCATGCGTTCATGCGCGGAACCTACCAAGGAGCGGTGGGGGCACAAATGCGACATTTGACTCGTTGGGCCGCACGCACCACGAGCGGAGCACGGCCGTGGTGCCAGGAGGCAACCGGAACGTGGCGACCCGCCTCCCGGTCGCCCGGATCCGCGTCCGCCCCCGGGCGCCGGCCACGTCGATGTCGCGACCCGGGACAGGAGTGGGCCCAGGCCTTGAAGGGTGTGCACCTCACGCGAGCGGGGGCGCGCTGGGGCGCGCGCCAGGGTGGCGCGACCCGTGGCGATGTGTCACCCACAGGGGAACGGGCTCGCGCCCGTCGCGTGGTCCGCTGGTCCGCGCGTTCGCCGCCGCACTCTGCAGTCGAGGCAGGGGCCGCCGGGCCTGCGTCATCCCCCCACATCCGACAGGGTGTGGCGGAGCGGGTGAGATTCGAACTCACGAAGGCTTGCACCTCGGCGGTTTTCAAGACCGCTGCCATCAACCACTCGGCCACCGCTCCGTGGCGGAGGATACCAAGGCGCAGGCGCCCGGCAGCGAGGTCTCAGTTCGGCCGCTGGCCGCCGTTCCGGAACGCGAGGGCCACCACGACCGCCGCCTCCGCCGCAAGACTGGCACGCGAGCGCAGGACCGCGGCGAACGCCCGGTCGGTCTCGACGCACTGCCCCAGCAGCAGCCCGAGCTGCGCGAGCAGGTCGGCGCGGACGTCCGCGGGGCCGGCTCCGGCCAGTCCCGCCCGGACGGCGGCGAGCGCCTCGACCCTCCGGTCCGCCGCCTCCAGCGCCCGGGCGGCGTTGAGATGCAGCCAGCCGAGGTTCGGCAGCAGCTCCCGCGACTTCTCGACCAGCCCGAGCGTGGCGAGCGGGTCCGGCCCGACATCGTCCGACATGACGAGGACGGTCGCGACCGGCGGGGGGAGCCGGCCTGCCTCCAGCTCCTCGGCAAGCCACGTGTACCGCCCGACCATGAACCAGCCCGGTGCCAGGCGTGCCGTCTCCGCCAGCCGGTCCGCGGCCTCGCCATGGCGGCCGAGCTGCAGCAGCGTGACGCCCGCGTGGTACCGGCAGGCCGGGTCCCAGGGGTCGGCTGCGGCTGCCGCCCCGAACACCGCCAGCGCCTCGTCCAGCCGCCCGCCCGCGGCGAGCCCGGCGGCCTCAACCGTCAGGCGCTCGGCACGTTCCAGGGTTGGGCGGCTGCGCCAGCCCTCGAACACGATCGGCCCGTCAGCGCCGGTCCCGGACCGCACTGCCGCCGCCACCTCGGAGAGCTCGCAGCGGCGATCACCGATCCGGACCAGCAGCCTGAACGGTGCCTCACCCGCCTCCACGATCCCGGCCTCGCGCATGAACCAGGCCGCCATCGGGTCGCCCTTCATCTGGAGCAGGGCGGCATGGGCCCGGAGGATCCGCGCCGCCTCGGCGGGCCGGCCGAGGTACCGGAGCGCCTCGAACGCCGCGTGGGAGGCGGCCAGCATCCCCTCGCCGTCATGCCCATCCCTGCTCCGATCGAACGCGATGCGCGCAGCCTCGACGGCGCCGGCAGCGTCCCCGAGCGCCATGAGGG
>JBAXFC010000395.1:0-4019 GCA_037140135.1 Chloroflexota bacterium | reverse complement strand
CATCGAGGATCACCGGCACGGTCAGCGTTCCGTTGACCGGCGGCGTCTCCAGCACGGCCTCCAGCCGCGGCGTCATCCGCCACGCGACGGCGACCGGTGTCGCGGCAAACGCTCGATGGCCATTCCCGATGAGCCCGGAGTCGCCGGGTCCCCAGCACAGGACGTGCGCGTCCGCCGTCTCCACGCAGGTCCCCCGCTCGGCCGTGACCCGCCTCGCCGCGACACCATCGACGAGGACCGGCGTCGGCCTGGTGGTGGCCGTGCCGTCGCCGAGCATCCCGCTGGCGTTGCTGCCCCAGCACCGGACCGTGTCGTCCTCGCTCACCGCACAGGCGTGCCAATGCCCAACCGACACACTGACGGCATCCACGATGCCAGCCACCTTCTGCGGCGTGACCTGCGAGTCCTGCGTCCCATTGCCGAGCTGCCACTCCATGCCGGAGCCCCAGCACCAAACGCTGCCGTCGGCACCCACCGCGCAGGCCGCCCGGTCCATCACCGAGAGGTCAATCGCATCGGTGATCCCCGCGACGGGCGCCGGGAGCGAGCGGTCGCCCTGCTCGAGGCGCCCGAGCGGTGCTCCGGCGTCGCCACCCCAGCAGGACAGCGTTCCCGAGGCAAGCCGGGCGCAGGACACCTGGTCAGTCAACGCGAGCTGGACCGCCCCGGTCACCCCTGTGACGGCACCAGGCGTGGGCTGCGAGCGGCTCGTGGTCCCGTTGCCGAGCTCGCCGGTCAGGTTCCCGCCCCAGCAGGTGACCGTCGTGTCCGCCAGGATGGCGCACGCGTGGTAGCCGCCGGTCGCGACGTCCACGGCAGTCGAGATACCCGGGATCTGCACCGGGAGGGTGTGCGGCACCTCGGTCGGATCTCCCAGTCGGCCGCGCGAGTTGTCGCCCCAGCACCAGACGGTGCCGTTGCCGCGCACGGCGCAGGCGCCCATGGCGTCCGCGGAGACCGCCACAGCGTCATCGATGCCCGGAACCTCGACCGGGGTGGGAAGGTCCTGCCAGTCGTACCCGCCAGGCGCAAGACCGCCGTGCGCCGGTCCCCAGCAGCGGACGGTGGCATCCGGCATCAGCGCGCAGGTGCCGTGGTCCGTGAGCTTCGCGCCCGTCCCGAGGCCGGTTGGCGCGGCAGGCGTGAGCTGGCGGTCCGCACCGTCACCCAACTGGCCCGCGGAGCCGTCGCCCCAGCAGTCGATCCCGGCCGCGAGCAGCGCGCAGGTCGTCTGGCCGCCGGCAGCGATCGACGCCACGCCCGCCACGCCGGTTGTGACCGGCGCCAACGACGAACGGGTGGTCCCGTCACCGAGCTGGCCGTGCTCGTTCGAGCCCCAGCAGCGGACCGTGTGGTCGGCGAGCAGGGCGCAGGCGTGCTGCGCACCAACCGCGACGTCCGCCGCACCGTCGACTCCGGTCACGAGCACCGGCTCCGGGCGATCCGTGGTCGTCCCATCCCCGAGTCGGCCGCCGAGGTTGTCGCCCCAGCAGGCGATCTTGCCGCCCGCGAGCACGGCGCAGGTGGCCGCGCCATCCGCGCTGATCGCCACGGCATCCGAGATACCGCTCACCGTCACCGGCGTGAGCGAGTCATCGCTGCTGCCATTGCCCAGGCGGCCATGGGCTCCCTCGCCCCAGCAGCGCACGGTGCCGTCATCGACCAGTGCGCAGGCGTGGTACCAGCCGGACGCGATCGCGGTGACGTGGTCGAGGCCGGCCACGGTGGCGGGCGCCCCTGTGTGGATCCCGTCAACGCTGCCCCAGCAGGCCACGGTGCCGTCGTCACGCAACGCGCAGGAATGTCCGGACCCGGCCGACACCGCCACGGCATGCGAGACACCGGGAACGAGCCGGCCGGTGTTCCATCCATTCCCGTCGACCATCGGTGCCTGGCCGCTGGCGTTGGAGCCCGAGCACCAGACCGAGCCGCCCGTCGTGGCGGCACAGGTGTGCGCCTCGCCGACCGCGACATCCACCGCGGCTCCAAGGTCCCCCACCGGAGCGGGCAGGTCGCGGAAGCCCGACGGATGCAGGCCCAGGCGATTGTCGGCCGTGCTCCCCCAGCACTCCACCACCCCGTCGGCGGCGATCGCACATGCATGCGACGCCCCGACCGCGATGTCAAGCGGGCGCAGGTCCGAAGGCGCGAACGCCGGGCCGACCACGACACTCCCGGTTGCCACGAGCGCACCCGTATCGATGTCGGTGAGCGTCACGGTCTGCTCGCCCTGCGTGTACAGCGTGACCGGGAGGCGCCAGACGCCGGCATCGCCCTCGGTGAACGTGTGGTCCGGTGGGAGGATCGCATCGGGATCGGAGCTCGAGACGTGGACGGTTCCGCGGTACTGCGGGGCCAGTGCACTGCGATCGTCGAGCGCCATGACCGTCACCTGGCCCGGAGCGCCGGCCCAGTGGAGCGACCGGAACCCGCCGGCGAACAGCTTCGAGACCGGGGCTGGGTCGGTCGAGGGGGTCCCCTCGACCAGGAACGCGTTCTCGCTTGGCAGGACATACGGCGCGAATCCGTCGTAGCTGGCGACGAGCAGGTGCAGCCCGGGCAGGACCAGCTGGGGCAGGCTCAACGAGAGCTGTCCCGCGCCGGTTGCCGTCGCGTGCCCGAGCTCGGTGCCCGTGGTCTCGTCCGTGATGGTGAGCGTGCCGCCCGGCGGCCAGGTTGACCCGACCGTGGAGACGATCGCCCACACATCCACGACACCTGCAGGCTGGTTGAAGCTGGGCCAGACAGTCCAGTAGATCGAGGACGTGCCATACGAGGTCTGGGTGACCGTGTTGGACACGGAGGGCAGATAGCCCTCCGCACCCTTGAACCGCACGGCGATGTCGTAGGTGCCAAGGAGCGACGACGATCGGGGGTTGAGGCTGGGGCTGCCGCTGCCCGGGATGTCCACCCCGTTCACGCTCCACGTGTACCAGCTGCCCCAGGGCGGGGTTGGCGTGATCGTCGCCGTGAAGGTCGGGGGGTTGCCCATCGTGGTGGGGTTCGCGTCGGAGGTAAGCGTGAGCGTGGTCGGGACGGTCACGGGCGCGCCCACGGCGATGGACCGGTGGCCGGCGAGGGAGTCCGTCGAGACATGGAGCGAAGCCGTGCGGGTGCCAGGCAGCCCCGCCTTGGGGGCGTACCGCACCGTGATGGGGCAGGTCGCGCCGGGCTGCAGCGTGGCGCCGTCGCAACCGTCGTCGGCCACCGAGAAGTCCCCCGAGGTGTCGTCCACGACCCACGCCGGGCCGAGGTGGACCGCGCCCGGGCCTGCGCCGGTGACCGTCACCACCTTCTCGGACGATTCACCGACCGTCAGCCTCGAGAGGTCCAGGTGCACGGGAGCCGTCGCGAGCGACGCCACGGGCTGGTCGCTGTTGAAGCGCAGCTGGTAGTGGATCGGCTGGTCGCCCAGGCACCAGGCATCGAAGCCGAGGTGCGTGAGGGTCGTGCCGTCCCACCCGATGTCGTAGATGCGGAAACCGCGTGACGCATCGTTCTGGCAGGGATAGTCAGCGAGCAGCTGCGGCCCCTGCGGCAGTCCGGCGTAGTTGCCGACGTTGTCGTAGGTCCCGACGCCGAGCACCTGGCCGGCGGGGACGAGCAGCACGATCGACAGGTAGCCGATCGACGGATCGAACACCCGGAGCTGGACCGAGGCGCCGTCGGACGGGGCGACCTCGAGGGACGGGCCGAGGAGGACGGCGGCCTCGGGCTCGGCGTTGTTCCAGGTGAGGTCGGGGCGTTCGCGGGTGAACACCACGGCCGGCGCGGACGCGGCCCCAACCGATGCCGGCGCGGTCGCCGGGACCAGGAGTGCCGCGGCCATGAGCAGGGCGCCGCCAAGCGTGCCGACGCGACCGCGGCGCGCGCGCCGACCATCATGCTGGAGCAAGCGCTGACCCCCACCTTCTCTCGATGTCCCGTTGGCTCGAGCCTCGCAGGGGCACCCGGGCGCGGTAAGGGTCCTTCGGCCCTGGTGCGGTCCCGCTCTCGGCGTCGGCGGCTCTGTGTCGTGT
>JBAXFC010000394.1:0-4036 GCA_037140135.1 Chloroflexota bacterium | reverse complement strand
CATGGCGCACCCGATTTCGCGCCAAGCCTGCTGGGTCGCGGCGTCGGCACCGCGACCTTCTTCCCGCTGCTCGAGGCGATGTACCTGGCGCAGCCGCAGTTCGAGGCGAAGCTCGCCGACCTGGCCCGCCAGTACGACGACGTCGGCCGGCAGCTGGGCACGTCCGAGGTCCTCACCGACCCCTCCCAGCTCAAGCGCCTCGGCCGCGCGCTCGCCCGCCTCGAGCCCGTCGTCGAGGCCTACCGCGAGCTCAACGAGGTCCGCGGGCAGCTCGCCGGCGCCGTGGACATGCTCCACGCCGAGACCGACGAGGAGATGAAGGCGATGGCCCGCGAGGAGGTCCACGCGCTCGAGGCGCGCGAGACCCGGCTCATCGAGGACCTCAAGGTCTCCCTGCTCCCGCGCGACCCCAACGACGACCGCAACGTCATCGTCGAGATCCGGGCCGGCGCCGGCGGCGAGGAGGCCGCGCTGTTCGCCAACGAGCTCCTGCGCATGTACACGCGCTACGCCCAGGAGCACCGGTTCGGCACCGACCTCATGAGCCTCAACGAGACCGGCATCGGCGGCATCAAGGAGGCGATCCTCGAGGTCACGGGCGACGGCGCCTACAGCCGGCTCAAGTTCGAGGGCGGCGTCCACCGCGTCCAGCGCGTGCCGTCCACCGAGAGCAGCGGTCGCATCCACACCAGCACCGCCACCGTCATCGTCATGCCCGAGGCCGACGAGGTCGAGGTCAGCATCGACGAGGAGCGCGACCTGCGCATCGAGGTCAAGCGCGCGTCCGGCCCCGGCGGCCAGTCGGTCAACACCACCGACTCCGCGGTCCGCATCACCCATATCCCGTCCGGCCTCGTCGTCGAGATCCAGGACGAGAAGAGCCAGCACAAGAACAAGGCCAAGGCCATGAGCGTCCTGCGCTCGCGCCTCTACGACCTGGAGCTCAACAAGCAGCGCGAGGCGCAGAGCGCGACGCGCAAGACGATGGTGACCGCAGGTGACCGGTCCGAGAAGATCCGGACCTACAACTTCCCCGACAACCGGGTGACGGACCACCGGATCGGGACCACGATCCACAACGTCCCGGGCGTGCTCGAGGGCCAGCTCGACGCCCTGATCGACGCGCTCGTGATGGCCGACCAGGCCGACCGCCTGCGCAACCTCACGGAGGCCGTCGAGGACGGCGCCAGCGGTGCCGGCCGGTCCTGACGGCTCGGTCGCCGGGCTGGTGGCCCTCGCCACCGCGCGCCTGGCCACCGCCGGGTCATCCTCGCCGCGGCTGGATGCGGAGCTGCTCATGGGTCACGTCCTGGGGATCGAGCGGACCGGCGTGATCGCCCACGGCGCCGCCGCCGTGCCCACCGGCGCCGCCACCGCGTTCGAGGCGGCCGTCGTGCGTCGCGAGGCGGGGGAGCCCATCGCCTACATCCGCGGCTCGCGCGAGTTCCACGGCATCGCCCTCGCCACCGATCCGCGCGCCCTGGTCCCGCGCCCGGAGACCGAGCTGCTGGTGGACGCGGCCGTCACCGAGGTCGCCGGCCGCCTCGCGGCGGCCCCCCGTCCCCGCACAGCCTCCCCGCTCCGTGTCGCCGACGTCGGGACGGGGAGCGGTGCGATCGCCGTCGCCCTCCTCGTCGCCCTCCGCAAGCGGCGCATGGACTTCCACGTCCACGTGACGGCGGTGGACATCTCGCCCGACGCCCTCGACCTCGCCCGCGAGAACGCGGTGGGCCACGGCGTCGCGGACCGGATGGCCTTCCGCGAGGGCGATCTCCTCCCCTCGGGCGACGGCCCGTACGAGGTGGTGTGCGCCAACCTGCCGTACGTGGCCGCGGGCGAGATCGATGGCCTGGCGAAGGACCTCTCGTTCGAGCCGCGCCTGGCGCTCGACGGCGGCCCGGACGGCCTCGACGTCATCCGCAGGCTGCTCGACCGGCTGCCGGGCGTGCTGGCCGGGAGCGGGATCGCGCTGCTCGAGATCGGCGCGGACCAGGGCACCACGATCGTGGCCGCCGCGGCGGAGCTCCTGCCCGCCTGGCGTGTCACCGTGGTGCCGGACTACGCGGGGCTGCCGCGGATCGCCCGGGTGGAGCCGCCGCTCGTGGGTGGCCGATCGTGAGCGGGCAGCGCTCCCGTGGCGCCCGCTGCTCCCGTGGCGCCCGCTGCTCCCGTGGCGCCCGCTGATGCGCGACCACCGGCCGGCCGCGCCGCCGGCCCCGGACTTCCCGATCCGGATGCTGGCGCTCGACATCGACGGCACCCTCGTGGGCCCGGATGTGCAGCTCTCCGAGCGGATCCGCGCCGCCATCGGGGAGGCGACGGCCCGCGGCGTCAGGGTCTCGGTCGCCACCGGCCGGATGCCCAGCTCCGCGGTGGTCTTCGCCGAGCAGCTGGGCCTCACCGAGCCGCTCATCGGCCACCAGGGCGCGGTCATCCGGGCCATGCCCGAGGCCCTGCGTCCCGGCGAGCGGCGGCGGGCACCCAGCGCCCCGGGCGACCCGAGAGTGCGCGAGGGGCACATCGTCCCGTTCGGCGGTCGCACCGGGCGCCTCCTCCACCACGAGCCGATGCCCGCCGACGTCGTCCGCGACGCCATCCGCTGGTGCCGGGACAACGACCTCGACCCGCACATCAACCACCTCGAGCGGATCATCGCGGAGCTGCACGACCCCCGGTTCGCGGACTACTCCTCGTACCTGGGCAAGGATGCCGAGGGGGTGGCGGACCTCCTCGACGCCGTCCACGGGCCGATGACCAAGGTGATCTCGGTGGGCGAGGCGGGTCGGCCGATGGAGCTGATCGAGGACGCCCGCCGCACGGGCGCGACGGACGCTGATCTCGAGCCGCTGTTCCGCTCGGCAGAAGGCTATCTGCGGATGTGGGAGCGCGCCGAAGCGCGCGGCGCCGCGCTGCGCTGAGCGCGACGGCGCCGCGCGACGCGAGCGCTCAGGGCGACATCTCGTACGCGCTCTTGAGCGCGTACACGTGGTCCTTCCAGATGTGCTCGTAGCGCCGCTCGCTGAACACGGGCTTGCGGATCAGGCGCAGGCAACACGCCATCTGCGCCGCGGTGCTGCTCGGCTTGGCGTGAAGCTGCTGCGCGAAGCGCGCGAAGTCGCGGACGAGCACGTCGAAGATCTGGTCGACGAGGTCGTCCTCGACGCCGTAGATCTTGGCGTTCTCTGCGATCAGCTGCGCGTACACGACCAGCGTGAACATCTCGCCGAGCGTCATCAGGAAGTCGAGGTCCTTGCGCTGCGCCTCGTCGGGCGTCGCCGTCGCGAGCAGCTCCTTCAGCACGGTGATCTGCTCGCGGAAGACTCCCACGTTCGGCAGGTCGAACGCCGCGAACGCAGGGTCGTAGTCGTGGAAGCGGATCTTGCCGAGTCCGCTCGTCGGGCCCTGATCGAAGAGGAAGTCGTCGTTCGCCGCGTCGTCGCGCTTCGGCACGGGCGCGAACGTCCCCGGCGCGAAGAAGTAGTTCGGCATGAACTTCACGATCAGCGCGATGTTGACGTGCACCGTGCCCTCGAGCTTCGGGAGCGCGCGGATGTCCCGCGCCGCCATCTCGAAGAACATATCCTTCTCGAAGCCGCGCGCCGCGATCACGTCCCAGAGCAGGTTCACGACCTCCTCGCCCTGCGTCGTGACCTTCATCTTGACGACCGGATTGTAGAGCAGATACCGGCGGTCCTCGGGAGTCGCAGAGCGCATATAGTCAGCCGCCCGCAGCGCGAAGAGCTTCATCGCCACGAGGCGCGCATAGGCGTCCGTGAACATCTGCTTCACGTGGGGGAAATCCGTCACATACATGTTGTAGAGGCGGCGATTCGAGGCGTGGTGGATCGCCTCGTAGAACGCGTGCGTGCACATCCCGATGGACGCCCAGCCGAGGTTGTACTTGCCGATGTTCACGGTGTTGAGCGCCGCGTTCCAGGCCTCTTTGCCGCGCGAGAGCAGGTCCGCCTCGGTCACCGGATACTCGTGCAGCGCGTACTGCGCGACGTACGACTGGCTCGCGACGACGTTCTTCAGC
>JBAXFC010000393.1:0-4056 GCA_037140135.1 Chloroflexota bacterium | reverse complement strand
CCTCCTGATCTCGCCCGTCGCGTTCGTCGTGAACTTCGTCGCGTCGATCCCCGGAGCCATCCGCGCGGCGCGCGCCGGCCGGATGACGTCCCGCGTCCCGGCCCTGATCCTCATCGCGATCGGCGCGTGGATCCCCGCCGTCACCGACAGCCTCAACCGGTTCGGGTCCACGCAGTTCTACGGGATCGGGAAGCTCCTCGCCGTCTGCTTCCTCTTCGCGGGCTTCCTCGTGAGCATCGACGTCTTCTCCGAGTTCCGGATCCCGTTCACCCGCAAGGTGCTCCGGGCCAGGACCGAGAGCGTGGACGGCGCTGCGACGGCCTGATCGCCCGACGGTCCACGATCCGCCGATGACCGCGCAGCCCATCGTCAGAGCAGCCCGCCCCGAGGAGTACGACCTCCTCGGCGAGCTGGTCGTCGGCGCCTACCGGTCCGTGGGCAGCGACGACGAGGAGTACGAGCCGCACCTGCGCGATGTCGCCGGCCGGGCCGGAACCGCGGAGGTCCTGGCCGTCGAGGTCGATGGGCGGACCGTCGGCACCGCGACCCTCGTGCCACCCGGCGCTCCGATGGCCGAGGTCACCGATCACGCCGCGGCGACCATCCGCATGCTGGCCGTCGATGCCGGCGCGCGGGGCATGGGAGCCGGGGAGGCCCTGGTCCGCGCGTGCATCGACCGGGCGCGCGACCTGGGCACCGAGCGCGTGCGCCTGCACACGGAGCCGTTCATGACCGCCGCCCGACGGCTCTACGAGCGGCTGGGTTTCGAGCGGGACCCGGAGCACGACCTGGCGTTCGAGCCCGACATCGTGCTGCTCGCGTACGTGCTGGAGCTCCGGGTTCAGGCGCCGGCCGAGGGCGCCTCGCCGGCCGAGGGCTGACCGCGAGCGGCTGTTCACCTGGCGGGCAGACCGGCGCTTGCCGTCGCCAAACGGGCCGCCAGGAGAGCGGGATTGCACCTTCTCGGCTCGAGACGTTGCTGGGCCGGTCGCCTGGCGAGCAGGACAACACCTCCGGGCGCCCGTAGGCTCGTCCGGCGGGCAACGGCTCGTCCGGCGGGCAACGGCGCGTCGCGGGCAACGGGCCCCGGAACGGACAACGGGCCCCGGAACCGACCTACGCCCCCCGGACGACCTCCACCGCTCGCACCGGCGGCAGCGCATCCGGGCGCACGTTGGCGAGCGCCGGGATCTGGCGCCTCGCCGCCGCCACCAGTGACAGGTCCAGCCCGGCGCGGATGATCTCCTCGCCGTCACCGGCCTCGGCCACCACGCGCCCCCAGGGATCCACGATCATCGAGTGGCCCCAGGCAGGGATCGAGCCGGTACCGCCGGCCCCCGACGCTCCACAGGCCAGCATCCAGGCCCCGTTCTCGATGGCGCGGGCACGGACGAGCGGCTCCCAGTGGTCGCGGCCGGTGCGCGCCGTGAACACCGCCGGCAGCGTCAGCACCTCCGCACCCGCGTGCGCGAGGCCCCGGAACAGCTCCGGGAAGCGGAGGTCGTAACAGATGGCAAGCCCGAGCGAGGCGCCGGCCGGGCCACCGGCAACCACCACGGCCCGGTCGCCGGGCGTCGCCCGCGCCGACTCCCGGTCCGAGGGCCCGTCGTCCACGGACACGTCGAACAGGTGCAGCTTGCGATACGTGGCGACCACGGCGCCGTCGGGATCCAGCAGCGGCGACGTGTTGTACGGACGCAGCGGGTCGCCCGACGTCTCAGCGTGGCTGCCGGCCAGGATCCAGGCCCCGGACTCGCGCGCCACGGCGGCGAACGGCTCGGTCGTCGGACCGGGAAGCGCCGCTGCCGAGGCCCGGAACCCCTCCACGGAGCCCCGGAACTGCACGTACTCCGGCAGCACCACGAGGTCCGCGCCCGAGGCCGCCTCCCGGGCCAGCGCGGACGCCCGTGCCAGGTTGTCCGCGACGTCGTCGCGCGCCTCGTACTGGACCAGGGCCACACGCAGGATCGCCATGGCGCGGAGTCTACGGCCCACGGGCCCGCGGGGGGGGGGCGATTCGAGTTTGACCGGGCACGTGCAGGGGACTACAGTCGGCTTGCCCGACGCACGTCCCGCCGTTCTGGGCCGCCCAACGCCGTACGAGGAATGCTCCCCCAGTGGAGACAGGACCTAGACGCGCCGGCGGGATCGCCGGCAATCCCGAGGTCCTCCCCGTCCCCTGACGGCCGGCCCGCGCGCCAACCCGGCGCCACCAACGGGCCTGCCACCTTCGGGCGGAGAGCACCCGCCCAGCAAGGTGGCCACCATGCGCTTCCTCTCCCAGTGCATCGGTCTGCCGGTCCGTGACCCCAGCGGCGAGCCGATCGGCACCATCGCCGATCTGATCGTCGCCATCGGCAGCAGATACCCGCCCGTCACCGGGCTCGTCGCGAACACCGACCGTCGCCGGATCTTCATCCCGTGGCGCGATGTGCGCGAGTTCGACGCGTCCGGCGCCATCCTCGGCGTGCGCACGATCGATGTCGGGAAGTTCAGCCAGCGGCCCACCGAGATCCTGCTCAAGTCCAACCTGCTCGACAAGCAGATCGTGGACCTCGAGGGCCGCAAGGTCATCCGCGTCAACGACGTCAGCCTCGACAACGTGGACGGCCGTCTCCGTCTCGTCGCCGTCGATGTCGGCGCGGCCGGCCTGCTCCGCCGCCTGGGCATCGAGGGCCCGTTCCGGACGCTCGCCCGCAACATGCGGCTGGGGCTCCCTGAGCGGTACATCGACTGGGAGGACGTGGACCCGCTCGACACCACGATCGCCTCGGTCCGCCTCCGCGTCCCGCACAAGAAGCTCGCCCAGCTGCACCCGGCGGACCTTGCCGACATCCTCGAGGACCTCGCCCCGCGCGACCGCGCCGGCGTCCTCGCCGCCCTCGACGACGAGTCCCTCGCAGACGCCGTGGAGGAGATGGACCCGGACGCCCAGGTGGACATCCTCGAGGACCTCTCCCCGGAACGCGCCGCCGACATCCTCGAGGAGATGAGCCCCGACGACGCCGCGGACCTGGTCGCGGACCTGGACCAGGAGACCCGCGACGAGATCCTCGCCCACATGGAGCGCGACGAGGCCGAAGAGCTCGGCGAACTCCTGGGCTACGACGAGGACACCGCGGGCGGCCTGATGACCACCGAGTACATCGCGCTCGAGGAGCACCTGACCTGCAGCGAGGCGATCGACCGCCTGCGCGAGCTGGAGCCCGACGCGGAGACGATCTACTACGTCTACATCACCACCGAGGAGGGCCGGCTCGCCGGCGTCCTCTCGTTGCGCGACCTGATCGTCGCCAGGCCCGAGACGCTGGTCCGGGAGGCGATGATCAGCGAGCCCGTGGCGGTGGAGGTGACCGCGCACGAGGACGAGGTCGCCGAGGTGGTCGCCCACTACGGCCTGCTGGCCGTGCCGGTGGTGGACGAGCACAACATCCTGGTGGGCATCGTCACCGTCGATGACGCGCTCGACACCGTCGTCCCGAACGCCTGGAAGAAGCGTCTGCCGCGCGTGTTCTCGGGGTCCCGATGACCGGCTTCGGTCCCAACCTGCCGACGCCCACGACCAAGCCGCGCGAGGCCGCCCCGGGCGCCGACGCCCCGACGGCCCCTGGCGCCGACGCCCCGACGGCCTCGCGCCGCCGCCGGCGCACGGTCCTGCGGCCCATCCCGCGGCTGCCGCAGTGGCGGGTCCGCCTTGCCGCCGCGCTCGCAGTGCTCGGCCCCGGTCTGGTCAGCGGCTTCGCCGACAACGACGCGGGTGGCATCACCACCTACTCGCTGGCGGGCGCCAACTTCGGCTACGCGCTGCTGTGGGTGATCCTGGCCAGCCAGGTCGTCCTGTTCTTCACCCAGGAGGTGGGCGCACGCCTGGGCCTCGCCACCGGCAAGGGGCTGATGGGCCTGATCCGGGAGCGGTGGGGCGTCCGGTGGACCGTGTTCGCAGCCATGCTCATGCTCACCGCGAACCTCGGCTCGATCGTGGCGGAGTTCGCCGGCATCGGGTCGGCGCTGGGCATCTTCGGGGTGCCGCCCCAGATCAGCGCGGCGGTGGCGGCC
>JBAXFC010000392.1:0-4056 GCA_037140135.1 Chloroflexota bacterium | reverse complement strand
CACGAGGACACGGGTCTCGACTTCGCGTCCGAGACCGGCAACACGATGCACGCCTGCGGGCACGACACCCACGTGGCGATGCTCCTCGGGGCCGCGCGCCTGCTCCTCGAGCGCCGCGAGGACCTGGCCGGGCGCGTCCTGCTCATGTTCCAGCCGGGCGAGGAGGGCTTCGGCGGCGCGCGCGAGATGCTGGCCGAGGGACTGCTCGAGGACGGGCCGCACGGGATCGCCGGGGTGGAGCGGGCGTTCGCGATCCACATCAGCACCTGGTACGGGACCGGGATCGTCGCGCTCAAGCCGGGCGCGGAGATGGCGGCCTCGGACCGGGTGGAGTTCACGGTCCACGGACGCGGCGGCCACGCCTCGGCGCCGCACACCTCGCTGGACCCGATCCCGGCTGCCGCGGAGCTGGTGCTGGCGCTGCAGACGGCGATCACCCGATCGGTGGACGTCTTCGATCCCGCCGTGCTCACGATCGCGCGGATCAGCGGCGGCACGACCAACAACATCATCCCCGAGGTCGTGGAGCTCGAGGGCACCCTGCGCACGGTCTCGGACGCCACGCGCGACCGGATGCACGCGCTGATCGCCCGGGTCGCGGACGGCGTGGCCGCCACGCACGGCGTCACGATCGACCACCTGGTCGATCCCGGCTACCCGCTGCTCTCCAACGACCCGGCCACGGCCGAGTGGATCACGGACCTGGCCCGCGACCTCGTCGGGCCGGAGGGCGTCCTGCGCTTCGATCACCCGATCATGGGCGCCGAGGACTTCGCGTACGTGACCCAGGCGGTGCCGGGGGCGATGGCGTTCCTGGGCGCGCGACCGCCCGAGCAGGATCCGGCGACCGCGCCCGGCAACCACTCCAACCGCGTTGTCTTCCACGAGGACGCGATGGCGGTGGGTGTCGCCCTCTACGCCGCCGCCGCCCTGGACTTCCTGCGCGGCGCCTGAGGGTCAGCCCGAGGTCATGCTCCGGACCGCGAAGACCCCGCCCTGGGGGTCGCGGAGGATGGCGAACCGGCCGCCCGGGTACGCCGTGGGCGGCAGCATCTCGGCTCCACCCGCCCCGATGGCCCGCCGGTAGGCGGCATCGGTGTCGTCCACGGCGAAGTGGACCGACCAGTGGCTGGGGACCGCGGACGGGACCATCGCGTGCATCTCCAGGCCGCCGGCGATCGGCGCATCCCCGGCCGTGAAGCGCGTGTAGACCGAGCCGTCCGGCATGGGGAACCGGTGGGCCGACCAGCCGAAGACGTCCGCGTAGAACGGCGTGACCCCCTCGAAGCCGCGCGCGTTGAGCTCCGCCCAGGTGAAGTGGCCGTGGCCGGTGCCCGAGAAGCCCGCCATGGTCTCGGGCTGCCAGAGGCCCAGGAAGGCGCCCGACGGGTCCTGCACGATGGCCATCGTGCCCACGTCGCCAACCGGGAAGGCGGGCACGGCCACCGTGCCGCCGTGGCCGGCGACCTCCGCGGTGAGGGCGGCCGCGTCGTCCGTGCCGAGGTAGACCGTCCAGGCGGTTGGCTGGCCTGGCTGCGCAGGGCCGATGCCCGCGACGTCGTCGCCGCCCACGCGGGCCATCGCGTAGCCGCCGTACTGCGGATCGTCGGCGACCTCGATCTCCCAGCCCAGCGCGCGACCGTAGAAGGTGCGGGCGGCTTCGGGGTCCGACGTGGCGAGGTCCACCCAGACGGGGACGTTGGGACGGGACGCTGACCCGGGCATGCGGGTACCTCCAGGGACGGGACGGGACGGGACGCGACCGGACCTCGGGAAGCCCGGCCTGGGGTCGGCATTGTGCGCCGCGCCCGTGAATCCCGCTGTCGCCGCGGCGGATCCCGTCCCGGCGCCCGGGACCCCGCTCCAGGTCAGCCGGCGAGCGCCGCCTCGAGGTCCGCCCAGAGCTCGTCCACGGGCTCGAGGCCGATGTGCAGGCGAACCAGCTGGCCGCCGGTCCAGGGACGCTCGACGCGCGTCACTCCCGACCAGCGGGCCGGCATCACCAGCGACTCGTAGCCGCCCCACGAGTACCCGAGCCCGAAATGCCCGCGCGCGACGAGCCGGTCGGTGAAGGCGTCCACCTCCGCCGCGTCGTCCCGGGCGCCGTCGGGGCCCAGCAGCTCGAACGAGAACAGGCCGCAGGCGCCGTGGAAGTCGCGCTCGTAGAGCGCGTGCCCCGGGTCCGCCGGCAGCGCCGGGTGCAGGACGCGGCCCACCCGCGCGTGGCCGTCGAGGCGGTGCGCGATGTCGAGGCCGGCCTCGCCGCAGGCCCGGATCCGCAGGTCCACGGTCCGGGCGCCGCGGATCACGAGGAACGCGTCCTCGCCGTTGAGGCACTGGCCGGTCTGGCGCGCCGCCGTGCGCACCGCCGGCAGGAGCTCGGCGTTCGCGAAGGTCGCCCCGGCGAGCACGTCGGCGTGGCCGCCCCAGTACTTGGTCAGGGCCACGGCGCTGATGTCCACGCCCAGGTCGAACGGCCGCAGCAGGCCCGGCGAGCCCCAGGTGTTGTCGATGGCGGTCACGATCCGGTGGTCGGCGGCGCGGGCGGCGGCCACGATGGCCGGCACGTCCTGGATCTCGAACGTGTGGGTGCCCGGACTCTCCATCCAGATGCCGGTGGTGGCGGGCCGGATCAGCGACGCGATGTCCGCCCCGATGAGCGGGTCGTAGTACTCCACGTCCACGCCGAACCGGGTCAGCAGCCCGTCGCAGAGGTCGCGCGCCGGACCGTAGGCGGAGTCCGTGACCAGGAGGTGGTCGCCGGAGCGGACCATCGCGAACAGCGCGACCGCGATGGATGCCAGGCCCGACGGCGAGAGCTCCGCGCCCGCGCCGCCCTCGCCGGCCAGCAGCAGCTGCTCGAGCTCGTAGGTCGTCGGGGTGGTGTGCGTGCCGTAGGTCGTGGCGCTTCGATCACCGGAAGCCATCGCCGCATTCGTCTCGCGCAGCTCGGCGACGGACGAGAACAGGACGGTGGAGGTCCGGCTGATGAGGGGGCTCGGAGTCTGGTAGTGGCCGCGGTTCATCATCGGGGGATTGTCACCTACCCACGGCCCGGGATGCGGGTCCCGCTGGGAGCTCGCATGCGTCATGCTCTGATGGTGCGTCCCCACATCCGTGCTTCCGCGCGCGCAACCATCGGCCTGCTTGGGGTTGTCCTGCGCGAGCCCGACCTGCGGCGTATCCAGGTGGCCTCCCTCGTCTCGGCCACGGCCCGCTGGGCGTACCTCGTGGCGCTCCTCGTCGTCGCCTTCCGGATGGCCGGCCCCCTGGGTCTCGCCCTGCTCGGCATCGTGCGCACGGTGCCCACGATGATCGCCGTCCCGCTGGCCGGGGCCGCAGGCTCGCGGATGACCGGCCGCCGCCTCCTGGTCCTCACCTACGCGGCCCGGGCCGTCGCGCTCACGCTGTCGGCGGCCGGGGCTCTCGCGGGGGTGCCGCTGCTGGTCTTCGGGCCCGCCGCCATCGACGCCGTCCTGGGGACGCTCCGGCGGCCGGTCCAGGCGGCCCTGCTGCCGCTCGTGACCAGGACCCCCGGCGAGCTCGTCGCCGCCAACACCGCGACAACCACCGGCGACGGGCTCGCGGGGATCGCAGGCCCGCTGCTGGGTGCCTTCCTCCTCGCTGCCGGGGGCCCGGCTGCGGTCCTCGCCTTGAGCGCCGCAGGCTTCCTGGTGGCCGCTGGGCTGGCATCCCGGATCTCGGTGCAGGGTGGCGCCACCGGAGCGGCGACGGCGTCCACGCTGCGGATCCTCGGCGGCGGCGCCCGGGCGCTGCTCGGGAGCCCGATCCCGCGCCTGGTCACGGCGGGCTTCATCGTGCAGGTCGTCGTCCGCGGCGCGCTCAACGTCCTCCTCGTGCCTGCATCGGCAAGCCTGTTCGGGGCGGGTGGCCAGGACGTGGGGCAGCTGTTCGCGGCGATGGGCGTCGGCGGCGTCATCGGCGGCATCGCCGCGACGGTCGCCATCGGCCCCGGGCGGCTCACCGGCACCTTCATCGCCTCGCTCTTCGGCTGGGGCCTGCCGCTGATCGTCATCGGCTTCGTGACCTCCATGC
>JBAXFC010000391.1:0-4061 GCA_037140135.1 Chloroflexota bacterium | reverse complement strand
CTGCTGTTCGTGGCGGTCACCCTCGTCGGCACCACCGCCATCGCCGTCTTCCGGTCCTGGCCCTGGCTGCCCCCGATCGCCTTCGTGCTCGCCGCTCCCCAGCTCGCGAGCTGGCTGATCGGCGCCGCCGACATCGCGCCCGCGCTGATCGCGCTGGCCGGTTTCTGGACCGTGAACATCGTGGCCGCCGCGGGCGAGGAGGTCCACATCCGCCGCGACGACCTCCGCCCATCGAGCGCGACGCTCGTGCTCGCCAACGGCACCTTCCTGCTGTGGGGCCTGATCACGGTCCTCGATGAGGGCTACCGCCCGTGGCTCGGCACCGCCGTGGCCACCGCCTCGCTCGCGCACCTGCTGGTGGGAGCCTGGTTCCTGCGCCGGCAGGGTCTCGCGCACCTGTTCGGCAACCTCGTCGCCGGCACGTCCGTGGCGCTCCTCGCCGTGGCCAGCTTCGTCCAGCTGGGCGCGCCGGCCGTGCCCGTCGCCTGGGCCGCCGAGGCCGTCGCGCTCGCATGGCTCGCCGCCCGGCGACTCCACCGCTGGTCCGCGCTCGCCGGCCTCGTGCTCGGCGCCCTGGCCATCGGTCATCTGCTCGTCGCGGAGTACCCGCTCGTCCACTTCGGCATCCCCGCCGACCCGATCTTCCTGACCCCGCTGCTCCACCCGGAGGCGGCCTCCATGGGCGCCGTCCTGCTGGCGCTGGCCGTTGCCGCCCTGCTCGTGCCCATGCGGCCCGTCCGGTCCGCATTCATCGCGACGGGGGTGGTCCTGGTGGCGTACGCGGCCTCGTTCGAGGTCGCCGGGAGCGTGCTCGTGGCCGTCCTGGCGGCGACCGTGGTGGCCGCGGTCGCCTATGACCGGGCGCTCGCCCGCACCGGGACGGCGGAGCCGCTGCGCCCGCTGGCAAACCGTGCACCATTCGCCTGGTACGCCGCCGCCGCCGCGCTCGTGCCGGGCCTCATGGCGCTCGGCGTCCTGTTCTCGACCGAACTGCCGGCCAAAGCGATCGGCGTGCTCGTGGCCACGCCGTTCTTCAACCAGGGCTGCGCCTCCCTGCTGATCGTGCTCGCGGGGCTCGCCGCGACCGGCGTCCTGCTGCCGGTCCGCTGGCTCCGCTCGGGGCTCGCCGGGCTTGCGGTGCTGCTCATCGCGTGGGCGATCCCGTTCCAGGTCGAGGGGCCTGCACGGATCGGGCTGCTCGCCCTCCTGCTGCCGGTTGCGGCCGTCGTGGACCGGGGCCTCGCGCGGCCCGGTGACAAGCCGTCCTTCGCCGCGGCCGGCGCCCTCGTCCCGTTCGCCGACCTGGCCACCGTCGCCGGGGCCGCCGTCTGGTCCATCGCCAGCCTCGAGGCGCTGGCCACCTCGCTCAGCCCGGCCGACTGGGGGCGTGTCCTGCCGCCCGCCATCCCGTTCAGCGACGAGCGTGCGCTCGTCGGCGCCCTGCTGGTCGCGTCCCTCCTCGCGGCCATCCGCTGGCTGGCCGCGATGCCTGCCCGCCGCATCGCGATCGTGGCCGCGTTCGTCGTCGCCGCATGGGTCGTGCCCTTCGAGGTCCTCGCCGACGGCGTCGTCCTGCTGTGGGTGCTGCTCGCCGTGGGCGCCGTCCTCGTGAACCGCTGGGATACTGCCGGCGGACGGATCTACGACGTCGTGGGCCTCGGACTATGGGCGTCCGCGCTGGTCGTCGCCCTCGTCGTGGTCGCCCCGCCGTTCCGGCTCTGGATCGACGACCCGGCCTACACCGGCCGCGGCGTGCTCCTGCCGCTCTGGGGATCCGCGTTCGCGGCCCTGGCCGCCGTCGCCGTTCTCGCTCCCCGCCACCCCAGGCTCACCCACTGGCACGTGGCCGCGCTCGCAGGCGGCGGCGCCATCGCCTTCTACGCGCTCTCCGTGGGCGTGGTGGACCTCTTCGCCCGGCGTGTCGGCGGCGGCGTGGCCGTCGAGGAGCTGGCGAAGCAGGCGCAGGTCGCACTCTCGGTCTGCTGGACCGCGGTCGGTGCCGCGCTCCTCCTGGCCGGCCTCGTCCGGCGGATCCCGATCGCCCGCCACGCAGGGTTCGCGGTCCTCGGGCTTGCGACCGCCAAGGTCGTGGTGATCGACATGGCGTCGATGGACGTCGCCTATCGGGCGCTGGTGCTGTTCGGCCTCGGCCTGCTGCTGCTCGCCAGTGCGTATGGAGTGACGCGGTTCCGTGGTCCGCGGATGGGGCCGGACGGCCTCGCCGGAGGTGCCGGAACGGCCGCCTGACGCGACGGGGAGCGTTCGCGGAGCGGCGCCGGCGACCCGTTGACCGGACGGGTCCACACGTTCCTCCGAACCCCGGTATCATCCCGCCCCGATGCGACGCGCTGGTCCGTTCCTGATCGTAATCATCGGCCTGCTTGCCTTTGTGGCGGCGTTCTTCCCCGTGCCCCTGCCGGCCGCGGGATCGAATGCGACCCCGAGGATCCTCGAGACCAAGCTCGGTCTCGACCTCCGTGGTGGTCTGCGGATCGAGTACCTGGTGCTGCCTGCGGACACCAAGCTGCCCACGCGCGACGACCTCAACATCCTGCGCCAGGTCATCCTGAACCGCATCGACGCCTCGGGTGTCGCGGAGCCGCAGGTGGTCATCCAGGGCAATGACCGGATCATCGTGGAGATGCCCGGCATCCAGAACGTGGACCAGATCCGCCAGCTCGTCGGCACCACCGGCCGCCTGGACTTCGTTCCGCTGGGCTCCACGCCGGCAGGCGCCGGCCAGCAGCTCAACGACGCGTGGGTCAAGACGGCCTGCGACGCGACCACCACGATCAACTGCGTGCTCTTCTCCGGCGACCAGCTCGCCGCGGCCTCCATCGGTGCCGACCAGACCGGCCGCCGCACGGTGGACTTCACGCTCAAGTCGGACGGCAAGGACAAGTTCGGGAAGTACACCGGGGACCACGTCGGTGACTACTTCGCCATCGTCCTCGACGGCAAGGTCATCAGCGCCCCCGTCATCAACGAGGCGATCCCCGGCGGCCAGGTGCAGATCAGCCAGGGCGGCATCGGCGGTTACCCGCTGGCCGAGGCCACCAACCTGGTCACGATCCTGCAGTACGGCCAGCTGCCCTTCCCGATCAAGGAGCTCGCCAACACGAGCGTCAGCCCCACGCTGGGCGATGCCTTCCTGCACCAGAGCCTGCTCGCCGGCTTCATCGCCATCCTGCTGGTCGTCTTCTTCATGATCGTGCACTACCGCATGCCGGGCGCCATCGCCAGCGGCGCGCTGGTCTACTACACGATCGTCGTCTACGCGCTGTTCCGGCTCTTCCCGGTCACGCTGACGCTGGCCGGCATCGCGGGCTTCGTGCTCTCGGTGGGCATGGCGGTCGACGCCAACATCCTGATCTTCGAGCGGACCAAGGAGGAGCTGCGGATCGGCAAGAGCCTGCCCGCGGCGATCGAGGCCGGCTTCAGCCGCGCCTGGAACTCCATCCTCGACTCGAACGTGTCGAGCCTGATCACCGCCACCATCCTGTTCCTGTTCGGATCGTCCACGATCAAAGGCTTCGGCCTGACGCTGATCATCGGCATCCTCGTCTCGATGTTCACGGCCATCACCGTGACGCGGACGATCATGCGGGTCGTCGTCGCCCAGCCGTGGGCCCGCAAGGCGGCGCTGTACGGTGTCTCCGAGGAGGAGTTCCTGGCCCGCCCGACTGGTCGCGGTGCCCTTCGAGGAGAGGCGCGCGGTCGTGTTTGATCTCGTCGGGAAGCGCAACTGGTTCTTCGCGTTCTCCCTCGCCATCACCATCCCGGGCCTGATCTTCCTGCTCCTCGGGCCCTTCACGGGCGGCAAGCTCGGTCTGCAATTCGCCATCGACTTCACGGGCGGCACCGTCTGGACGATCCGCTTCGAGGATCCCAACGTGACGTCCGCCCAGGTGCAGGCCGTCGTCTCCGCCCAGGGCTTCGACTCCAACGTGACCAAGACCGGCGACGGCTTCATCGAGATCCGGACCAAGGAGGCGGCCCTCGCCCCCGTGGCCACGCAGGCTCCCGCGCCATCGGTCAACCCGTCCGTCGCACCGTCCTCG
>JBAXFC010000390.1:0-4064 GCA_037140135.1 Chloroflexota bacterium | reverse complement strand
GTTCCGCCAGCTCACCGATCGCCACCTCGACGATGCCTACCGGCTGGCCGCGGTGATCCTGGCCGACCGGCTCGAGGCCGAGGATGCCGTCCACGATGCAGCGGTGGCCGCATGGCGCGCGTTTGACGGCCTGCGCGATCGCTCCGTCTTCGAGGGCTGGTTCCGGCGGATCGTCGTCAACGAGTGCCGCGACCGGCTCCGGGCACGTTCCCGGCGCCGCGTCGTGGACCTCGGGCGGGAGCTGGTGGACGCGGAGCATCCGCTGGTCGCGGATCCGGCCAGGGCCACGGCGGACCGCGATGCGCTCGCGCGGGCGCTCGGCGTGCTCGATGCGGACCACCAGGTCGTCGTGGCGCTCCGCTTCCATGCCGACATGACGGTGCCCGTGATCGCCGCGACCTTGGGGGTCCCCGAGGGAACGGTGAAGTCGCGGCTGCACCACGCGATGACCAGGTTGCGGACGGCGCTCGAGGAGGCGGACCGATGAGCGGGCGACGCGACGGCGGCGACCTCGAGACCCGCCTGGAGCAGGGCTTGTCCGACCTGTTCGACGAGCGAGACCCGGGGCCCGCGCCCCGCACCCTGCGGGCGCGCGTGGACCGGGTCCCGGAGCGGACGCCGCTGCCGCGCTCGGGGCACGACCGGCTGACGTCCTCCTTGGTGGCGGTCGCGGGGATCGCCGCGGCGATCCTGCTCGTCGTGGTGCTCGGGCCGCTCCTCGGCGGGCGGATTCAGGGACCCGTCGCGAGCGTCCCGGCGTCGGCCACAGCCGTCTCCCCGGGCGCCTCGCCCGTCGGCACGATCCCGCCCGACGCCCCGTTCGGCTACTCCGAGCTCCGTCCGGCCTGGTACGACAGCGGGCCGCAACTCGCCCTCCTCGAGGTCCTGCCCGTCGTGCTGCTGGTCCTCGCGGCCGGCGTGCTCATCGCCGCTGCGATCCACTCACTGCGGCCAGGCGGTGCGGGCGACGTCTCGTCACGCCTGGACCGGGTCACACCGCGCAGGCAGGGCGCCGGGTGGCTGGCCATCGCGGTCCTGTTCATCGCGTACGCGTTGACCGCCCAGCCGATGACCGCCCGGGTGAACGGCTGGGGCGGCCCATGGGTGGTCGGCAACCCCGACGAACAGGGCGAGGTCATCGCGCCGCACCCGGGCCAGGTCACGACGGTCGAGGCCGCGTTCACCAACGAGGGCCTGCTGCCCGTGACCATCGAGGGACTGGGGGCGTGGCCCGGGGCAACCTCACCGGTCGAGCCCGAGCGGATCATCACGATGCGCGTCTTGACCGAGCAGGCGATGGCGATCCCGGCACCCGGGCCCTTCACCGTCTGGCCGGGCCAGTCGGTCTACTTCCGGATGGCCTACCGCCACCTGCCGTGCGAGGCATGGGGCGTGCCGGCGCAGCCGCAGTCCACGCCATGGCCGACGCCGGACGCCCAGGCGTCGTTCGCACCGGTCCCCGATGGCACGGCGGTGACCGGCCGCTCGACGTTCCCGCTTCGGGTGACCATCGCTGGCATCGCTCGAACCCTCCAGGTCGAGAGCGGCTTCACGGTCGGCCGCGTGGTGCCCACGGCGTGCCCGCCCACCGAGCAGCTCGCAGTCGCGGACCTGTCCGCCGTGCCAGCCGACCTCTCGCTGGCCGGCGTCGGGCCCTCGGTCTTCACCGATGACACCATGTCGCGACCCGGCCCCGACCTCGTCGTCTACCTCGACCTGGCGCTCCTGGCGGCTGCCCTGGGCCTGGCGGTGCTCGTGATGCGGCGCGCGCCCCGGGAAGCGTCGCGCGTCGTCGGGACCGCACTCGTCGTCGGTATCGCAGCCGCCGTCGCCTGCTGGACCGTCCAGCCGCCGCCCCTCGTCGCCGGCCCCACCGGGCTCGGGGGTCAGGGCCTCGTGGCCGAGGGCACCGATGAGCCGGACATCGCCGACATCGGGCCCGGCGGGGTGTTCACGTTCTCCTTCACGCTCGAGAACGAGGACGCGCTCCCGGTGACGCTCGTCGGCGTCCACGACAGCGCGGGCCAAGCCCGGGTCACCGGCTTCGGGCGCCCGTGGGGCGCGGCGAGCGTCAGGCCCGAGGACGCGATCGTGCTCGACCCGTTCACCGAGGTCGGGGCGGGCGCCTCGATCGAGATCATCGCCAAGGGCACCGTTGGCGCCTGCGCCCGCCACCTCTCCGAGGCCCACGACGCGTGGGTCATGCTCACCGGCATCCCGTGGACCGTCGAGCGCCTCGGCCGCCGCTACACGACGATGGTCCCGCTCCCCTCCCCGATCCGCGTCCCCGCCGACGCCGCCTGCCTGGCGTTCGCGGCCATCGCGTCCGACGGGCGTGAGGCGTGGTACCCGGCGGGCGCCACGGCGGGCATCGTCGCCGACGCGTCACCCGCGCCGCTGCTGGTCGTGGTCATCGGCGGGATCGTCGTGCTGGTGGTCGCCGGGCTCCGGCTGCGGCGGACGCGGCGCCGGCGGGCGGCCATCTTCTTTGGCGCCGCGGCGATCCTGGGCGCGTGGGTTGCCGCAGCGCAGGTGGTGCCTGTGAACATCCTCGTCTCGGCTGCCGCGAACGGCGAGGGCACCGTGGCCAATCCGAACGCCGAAGCCAATCTCTACTTCGTGACCGCCGGACCGGGCGAGTCCTTCACCCAGACGTTCTGGCTGCGAACCACGGGGATGCTGCCGGTGCGGCTCGATGGTGTCCTGGCAGGCACTGGCGACGGTCCATGGACCGGCTTGTGGCTTGCCGCACCGAACCCGGGCGGGTTCAGCCCGGCCTCGCGCCCGTTCAGCCCCGTCACGCTCGGCGACACCGGCACGGGCTTCTGGCTCGCGGGTACCGCGGATGCCTGCGCCATGCCGGGCTTCCCGGCCGGAACCATGCCCGAAAGCGGAGCGGAGTTCACCGAGGCGCGGATCCGCCTCGCGGTCACGGTCCTGGGCTTCCGGCGCACCGTGGACATGCCGTCGCGGTACTGGCCGCTCCAGGTGCTCAGCCCGACCGGCAAGGCGTGCCTGCCGGTGATGACCCCGCCGGCCGGCCCGTCAGGCGGCGTGACGACGCCGTAGCGAGGGTCACGCCTGGCGGATCGCCCGCTCGTACTCGGGGAAGTAGCGCCCGATCACCGGCAGCTCGAAGTGGCGCAGGATCGACTCCTTCGGCTCGCGGTGGAGCAGGAACCCGAACGAGCGGTGGACGAGGTCGTGCGGCTCGGCCGCGCCGGGGGCGAGACGGGCAAGGTCCTCGCGCGTGACCGCCACCTCGTGCTCGGTGGGGCGCCCGTCGTCGGGGTCCCCCACGACCACGCGGCATGTCCAGCCCGCGGCGGCGGGCTCACAGGTGACGGCGACGGGTTCCGGGCTCATCCTGGCGCTCCTCGGGTTCGGCTGGCCGCATGATGCCACCCGGAATCACGAGGGGCGACACCGTCTCTCAGCGGTGCCGCCCCTGGGAGAGAGAGATCGACGGACGGGACGCCCGGCCTACGCGCCTGCGGTGCCGGCCTCCTGGAGCGGCGTCTCGCCGTCGGCGGGCTTGCCGAGATTGAGCAGGAACCGGATGAACATCGCGCCACCGGTGATCCCGAACAGGACCAGGCTGCCGAACAGGATCGCCCGGGCGAGGTCGGGGTTGCCGGTGCTGATCAGCATGTTCGGCAGATCGCCCAGGTAGGCCTGCTCGGCCGCCTCCATGCCATAGACCTGCGGAACGATGTAGAGCACGGACGCGATGACCATCAGCACGCTCTGGAGCCGGAAGGCGGACGCGTCGTCATCGGGGTCACGCACGAGCTTGATCGCCGCCGACCAGAAGAGGACCAGCGTCGCCACCGGGGCCGTGATCGGCAGCCCGATCTTGAGATACAGGTTGGGGAACAGGAAGACCACCGAGAGGCAGAGGGTGACCACCAGGAGCGCATCCCGGGTGAGGACGTAGCTCAGCCACCAGACGTCGCCGCCGAAGCGGAGGGTCAGCTTCTGCAGGAACCGCAGGATGTACGGGCGGCAGAAGTGGAGCGACAGGGTGAACGCCCACAGGATCGGCAGGACCGCGGCGACGGTCG
>JBAXFC010000389.1:0-4073 GCA_037140135.1 Chloroflexota bacterium | reverse complement strand
GAGCAGGTCCGTGTTCTCGCGGATCGAGCCCAGCAGGGACGACTCCACCGGCACCACGCCGGCATCCACGGTCCCAGCGCGAACCGCCTCGAAGACCGCCCGGAACGAGGACATCGGCTGCGGCGACGGCTCCGCGAAGAACCGCAGGACCGCCTCCTCGGCAAAGGCGCCGGGCTCGCCCGTGTACGCGACAGGCATCCCGCTCATACCCGCCGGCCCCGGGTCACCTGCACCGAGACCGGGATCGCGAGCATCCCGTCGGCGCGGCGGTGCACGGCGACCAGGCGGTCGAACTCGGCGCGGATCCTGGCCTGCACGTCGGCCGGCTGGAGCGTCACGAGCGGCGGGATCCGGACCGCGGAGTCGAGGACGCCCTGCCAGAGCGTGTCGGCATCGGCGACGGCCGCCTCGAACATGATGTGGCTGCTCCCGATCTCCGCGAACCCGGCGGCCGCGAACAGGGTGCGCAGCTCGTCATCGGTGCGGAAGTTGGTGGGCCCCGGCGGCAGGCCGGGCGGTTCGGGCGCCCCGGCCGCGGCGACCGCGTCGAGCACCAGGCCCAGGACCCGGTTGCGGCGCGGCGCGTCCCACGACGAGAGGGCGAGCCAGCCACCCGGGGCCAGCACCCGGTGCGCCTCCGCCAGCGCGAGGTCCGGGCGACCCACGTGGTTGAACACGAAGTTGCCCAGGACGGCGTCGAAGGCACCCTCGCCGGCCGGGATCTGCTCGAAGGAGCCGACGCGGAACGGGATCGACGGGTGCGCGATCGCCGCCCGGCGGATCATCGAAGGGGCCACGTCGATGCCCACGGCGTCCGCGCCCAGGTCCGCCGCGGCGGCCGCGAGATCGCCGGGGCCGCAGCCGACGTCGAGGATCTCCATCTCCCTGCCCACGCAGGCCGCGGCGAGCAGCGCCCCGGCGACGCGGCGGGTCATCGACCGCAGGAACGCGTAGGAGTCCGCACGCGCCTCCCAGCCGGCCGCCTCGAAGCGGTTGAACGCCTCGGCATCGATGGGGATGGCCGGGACGACGTTGCCTCCGGGGCCCGCCGCGCCCGGCCCTACCGGTTGAACCACCCCGTGGCGTCGATGGGCTCTGCCTCGACGTCGAGGACCGCACCCGTCGCCCCGTGATCGGCGCTGGACGAGACCCCGTGCGCGGCACCCGCCTCGGCCGCGGCACCGGCCCAGAAGGCTGAGCCGAGCATCGCGTTGAGCGCCTCGATGTAGGCCTCCACCGAGGCGGCGATCGTGTTGGTGGACGAGGACCCGCCCGCGAACCGCCCGTCCGCGCGGGCCCCGGCCGCCGATGACGGCGGCGCGATCAGGACGGTGGCCCTGCCCTCGGCGTCCGGGCCCTCGGCGAGGGCGTGGACGTCGTACGCGAGCAGGGCCGGATGCCCGCCGAGCACGTCGGCGAGTGCCGCGTCCACGGCCTTGAACAGGGCGTCCACGGCCCCGTTGCCCTCGGTGGACGCGTGCCAGTCGTGCGCGCCGGCCCGGAGGACGACGGCGGCCCGGCTGTTCGCGTTGGAGCCCGACGTGACCGTCCAGCGTTCGAGAACGATCCGGTCCGGCCCGCCGACGCTCACTTGGCGTCGCCGTTGGACGTGGTGAAGTGGCGCTCGTCGCGCCGCTCCACGGCCGCCCCGGCCTTCCAGATCGCGAACTCGAGCGAGTCCGCGAGGGCCTGGGCCGAGGCCGCGATGATGTTCGTGTCGCTGCCCATCGTGCTCCACGTGTTCGATCCGTCCTGGGAGTCGATGATGACGCGGGTGCGGGCCGCCGTGGCGGTCGCGCCGTCAATGATGCGCACCTTGTAGTCCACCAGGTGCACGCTGTCGAGCACGGGGTAGAAGGCCCGGAGCGCCTTGCGCAGCGCCCCGTCGAGCGCGTTGACCGGGCCGTTGCCGTCGGCCGCGGTGTGGAGCACCTCGTCCGCGACCTCCACCTTGACCGTGGCCTCGGACAGCAGCTCGCGGCCGGACCGCTGCTCCACGAGGCAGGTGTAGTCAAGAATGCGGAACGGCGCGATGTAGCCCGGGCTGCTGCGGCGGATCAGGAGCTCGAACGATGCCTCGGCACCCTCGAAGGCCTGGCCCTCGTTCTCGAGCTTCTTGATGACCTTGCTCAGCTCCCTGGCGTCGAGCACGCCGACGAGCTCGTGGCCCAGCTGGCGCGCCCGGATCTCGGTGTTGGCCTTGCCGCCGAGCTCGCTCACCACGAGCCGGCCGATGTTGCCGATCGCGGTGGGATCCACGTGCTGGTAGGACCGCTCCACCTTGGCCACCGCGGCGCCGTGCACGCCGCCCTTGTGGGCGAACGCGGACCGGCCCACGTACGGCTGGTAGTCGTTGGGGTTGACGTTGGCGATCTCGGCCACCGAGCGGGAGAGGTCCGTGAGGTCCGCGAGATCGCCGCCGCCCAGCGGCGTGAGCTGGTACGGCGTCTTGAGCGCGAGGCTCGCGAGGATCGAGACCATGTTCGCGTTGCCGCAGCGCTCGCCGTAGCCGTTGATCGTGGCCTGGACGTGGCGCACGCCCGCCTGGACCGCGGCGATCGAGTTGGCGACCGCAAGCTCGGCGTCGTTGTGGGTGTGGATGCCCCACGTGACGCCCGGGGCGTCAGGATCGCCCTCGAGGGACGTGCGGACGTCGCCCAGGATCGCGACCAGCTCGTCGGTGAGCGTGCCGCCGTTGGTGTCGCACAGGACCAGCGTCCGGGCGCCGGCCTGGCGCGCGGCGCGCAGCGTGGAGAGGGCGTACGCCCGGTCGCCGCGGTAGCCGTCGAAGAAGTGCTCGGCGTCGTAGACCGCTTGCCGGCCGTGGTCGACCACGAAGCCGACCGAGTCCGCGATCATGTCCAGGTTCTGCGCGGGGGTCGCGCCCAGGACCTCGGTCACGTGGAGCAGCCAGCTCTTGCCGAAGATGGTGACGACCGGGGTCTCGGCCGCCACCAGCTCGCGCAGGTTGGGATCGTCGCCGGGCTTGTTGCCCTTGTGGCGCGTGGATCCGAATGCCGCCAGCTGCGCGCTCTTCCAGGTGAGCTTCTTGGCGGCCGCGAAGAACTCGATGTCCTTGGGGTTGGACCCCGGCCAGCCACCCTCGATGAAGGGGAAGCCGTACTCGTCGAGCATGCGCGCGACGCGCAGCTTGTCGGCGAGCGAGAGCGTGATGTTCTCGCCCTGCGTGCCGTCACGCAGGGTCGTGTCGTAGAGGATGACGGGCTGGTCGGTCATGGCTGGCGGTTCTCGTGTACGTCGGGAGGGAGGGGCCGGTCGAAGCTCTGGCCGGTCACCCGCGGCTGGCGCGGGCACCGGCCGTCAAATCGCGATCCTGTCCCCGATGACGCGGGCCATCTCCCGGGTGCCCACGACCGTGACCGGAGCCCCGTCACCGGTGACGAGGTCGCGGGTCCGGTAGCCGGCGTCGAGCGCGGCGTTGACCGCCGCCTCGATGGCGTCCGCGGCGTCCGCCTGGCCCAGGGACCAGCGCAGCATCATCGCGGCCGAGAGGATGGTGCCCAGCGGGTTGGCGAGGTCCTTGCCCGCGATGTCCGGCGCGGATCCGTGGATGGGCTCGTAGAGGCCGTGCCGGCCGTGCGCGGTCTGGCGGGTGCCGAGCGACGCGGACGGCAGCATCCCGAGCGAGCCCGCGATGACCGCCGCCTCGTCCGAGAGGATGTCGCCGAACAGGTTCTCGGTCACCAGGACGTCGAAGCCCGCCGGCCACCTGGCCAGGATCATGGCCGCGGAGTCCACCAGGCGGTGCTCCAGCTCCACGTCCGGGAAGTCGGTGTGGACCTCCTCGGTCACCTTGCGCCAGAGGCGGCTGGTGGCCAGGACGTTGGCCTTGTCCACCTGGGTGACCTTCTTGCGCCGGCCGCGCGCCAGCTCGAACGCGAGGGTGACGATGCGCCGGATCTCGCCCTCGGTGTACCAGAGGGTGTCGATGGCGGCGCGCTCGCCGTTCTCGGCGGTGCGCGGCTCGGACGGCTTGCCGAAGTAGAGGCCGGACGTGAGCTCGCGCAGGATGAGGCAGTCCACGCCCACGAGCAGCTCGGGCTTGAGCGGGC
>JBAXFC010000388.1:0-4079 GCA_037140135.1 Chloroflexota bacterium | reverse complement strand
GTCTTGAGCTTGACCGGCGCCGTGCTCGCGGCGACCTTCCAGGCCGCCTTGCCGGTCGACGCCGCGTTGCGGATCTCGACCACGAGCGTGTCGCCGCTGCGAATCTGGGCCATCTCCGCCGTGTAGTCCTCGGTCGCGGTCACGGTCACGGGCGTGCCCCGCTCGACGGTGGGCGCGGAGACGCCCAGGCCGGAGATCGCGGGTGCGCCAGCGTCCACGATGAACGAGCTGCAGGTGCCCGAGCTCGTGATGGCTCCCACGCTCGTGGCCCGCACGCAGAACGTGTGCAGCCCCTCTTCGACCGGCGCCGTCACGGTCACCGCGAGCGTCTCCGAGGGTCCGTCGAACGTGCCGTCGGCCGCGGTCATCGGCAGCCAGGAGCCGCCGTCGAGGGCAACGTCGGCGGAGGCGACGCCCGATGCGTCCACGGCGAACGCCGAGATCGAGAGCGACGCGCCCGGCGCCGGATACCCGGTGGCCGGCACGACCCGCCCGACGATCGGCCCGAGACCGTTGAGCCGGGCGAGGGCGTTGGCCACGTTGACGATGCCCACACCGCAACCCCGGGCGGCGCAGCCGGAGGCGGACGCGTCCGTGGCGAAGGCAGTGGCGGTGGCCTCGAGGACGAGATCGATCGCGTCGGGCGAGAGCGACGGGTACGCGGCGGCCAGCAGCGCAGCCGCGACCACCACGTGCGGGGTCGCCATGGACGTGCCCTGGTAGGCCTTGTACGTGGGGCCGACGGGCGACGTGAGCCCGGAGTCCACGGTGCTCCAGACGACGGTCCCGGGCGCGGCAACCTCGACGGCGGCGCCGTAGTTGGAGAACGACGCACGCACGCCGGCGCTCGTCGTGGCGGCAACCGTGATGACGCCGGCGCAGCCGGCGGGGTTGTAGAGCGAGGCGTCGGCGGCGCTGTTGCCTGCGGCGACGACCACCACCGCACCATGCGCCCGGGCGGTGGCGATGGCGGCGGCCTCGTAGCTGGGGCAGGTGCCGCCCCCGCCGAGCGAGAGGTTGAGAACGCGCGCGGGCGTCGGGTTGGCCGGGACGCCGGCGACCGTGCCGCCGGCCGCCCAGGTGATGCCGTCCGCGACATCGGAGGTGTAGCCGCCACCGACGCCGAGGACGCGGACCGGCTGGATCTTCACGCCCGGCGCGCCGCCGAACACGCCGAGGGTGTTGTTGGCGAGCGCGGCGATGGTGCCCGCGACGTGCGTGCCGTGCCAGGTCGAGTTGGCGGTCGCGGTCCAGTCACCGGGGTCGGAGGCATCGGCATCACGGCCGTCGCCGTCGTTGCCCATCGCTGCGGTGGAGACGAAGTCGTAGCCGGGCACGGACTGGCCCGCGAGGTCCGGGTGCGCAACGAGGCCGGTGTCGATCACGGCCACCACGACGCCCGCGCCCGTGGTCGTCCCCCATGCCCCGATCGCGTCGATGCCGTACGTGCTGCCGTTGGCCGGGCCGAGGAGGCCCCAGAGCTGGGAGGCATACGGGTCGTCGGGGAGGTCGGCGGGCGCCACCAGCGTGTCTGCCTCGGCCCTCGTGATACCCGCCACATGGTCCATCGACGCCAGCGTTGTCTGGGCCGTGGGGCCGAGACGGCCGGTCAGCTTGTAGACGCCGTGGGTGGGGTCGAGCAGGCGGAGGAAGCGGACCGTCCGGCCCGCGGCCGCCGAGAGGGCGCGCTCCCGGGCGCGGCTTCCGGCCTGGGCGGCGGTGAGCGGCTTCGCGAACGCGAGGACGACCTGGTCGGTCGCGGCGGCGGCGGCTGCGGCGGCCTTGGCGGGCGTGGGCCTCGGGTCGAGGACGGGGCCGGCCGCCGTGCCGGCCGCGGTGGCCGTGGCGGTGACCGCGCCGTCTGCGGTGGTCGAGCCCGGGGTTGCGACGTGGGCCCGGGCCGGGGGCGTCGAACCACCGGCAGCCTGGCCGGCGGTCGAGGGTGCAGTTGCGCGCGCCGGTGCTGCGGGGTTCCCGGTTGCCAGTGGCAGGCTCGAGGCGGCGAGGATCATGCCGAGCGTCATCAACATGGCGATCGACCCGAGCTGGTGGCGCATGCTTCCCCCCTTGCGGCGAACCATGGTGCAGGCGCGTCCGCGACGCGCGGTGTGGGCGCAGCGGCCTCGGAGCGACCGCGCCGGTTGCGGGCGCACGAGGACGACCTGGGGCTGCCTGCTGAGGGTGTCGGGCTCGCGCGGGCTGGAGCCGATGCCCCATTGGTGGAGTCAGGGGCGCCCCGTGGTCCGCGCCGGTGATCGTCCAAACGACGGAGGCCCGGCAGAGCGCCTGCCGGCGGGTCACCGCGCCGCGGGCGCCAGAGCGCCTGAGCGCCGCTAGGTCTCGACGGCCGGCCGATACTCCCAGGCGCCGAGCCCGAAGGTCCACGCGACGCCCTCCCGCGCCGTCCGCGTTCTGGGCGGCACACGCAGGAAGTACGTCCGGTAGGTGCCATCGGGCTCCTGGGTGGCGTTGCGAACCTCCACCATCACCAGGGGTTCGGCCTGCGGCCAGCCTCGGCTCGGCATGTCGCGCCGCCACAGGCGCCCGGTCTCGTCCTCGTGTGCGAGGGCCGCCCCTCCCTCGCGCAGGAACCGCTCCGCGCCCATGCGCTCGACCGCGATCCGCCGGGCCTCGACATTCCTCTCGTTGAGCACGTCCGCCACGGTGAGCGACTCGGGCGCCTCGACGACCGTGCGTCCCACGCGGACGCCGTGCCAGAACCACGACGTGGTCCCGTCCGGATAGACGAGCGCGGGCCCGTCGGCGGCATGGAACCGGCCCTCGGCATCCTCGCCCATCCGCAGGGGCCGCTCCGAGATGACGACACCGTGTGGATGGGCCCACCACGGCCCGGCGCTGCGCGCCATCGCAAGCCTGGTGTCGAGCCACGACCGGCCGATCTCCCGTTCGCCATCGGTGTCGCGCACCGGCAGCCCGAGCTCCCCGATGCCGAACGCGAGCGTGGGCGCCACGATGTCGAACTGGCCGCCGCGCCAGGACCGCAGCGTCTCGCGCGTGCGCGGACCGCGGCGGCAGCGGGTCAGACCCAGCTCCACCTCGTCGGTCACGTTCCAGGACATGCGGTCCCGGAACCCGATGGCCGCAGCGATCAGGTCCAGCCGGACCCGGGTGTCCGCCGCCCGTTCCACGGTCGCGCCCGGGAACCAGGGCGCCAGCGCCTCCCCGAGGTCCATGGACGTCGCCCGGATCCACCCGGCCGACACGGGTCCAGGGCCGCTGAGCGAGATGCCGAGCTGGCGCTTGAACCACTCGTCGTTGATTTCGTGACGGCCGCCAAACCGGGAGCGGACCGGCTCGAGCAGCCCGAAGTGGAGGCGGGCGGCAGCGCCGGGCGAGTCTGCCCAGGTCATCGGCGGCACCTCGCGGCCCGCCGAGCGGTACATCTCGGCGACGGCGGCCTCCGCGGTGGCACGGTCCGCGGGCTCGGTGCTGCGGCGGATCGCGCGCCATCGTTCCGCGTAGCCGAGCACCTGCGCGGTGAGCTCGTCCTGGCCCGCGCGGAGGGTCGTGGTCATCAGTCCGCCACCCGGCGCCAGTCGCGGCCGTCGGCCAAGGTGAGGTCCGGCGGCGTGTACTCGCGCTGGATCACGATGCGGTAGGTGCCGGGCGCCACGGCGATGGCAGCGTGCTCCTCGTGGGCGAGCGTTGCCGGCTCGGCCACCTCGAGGTATCGACCGTCCGCGGCCTCCACCTGGCGGGCGGCCTGCGAGTCGATGGCGTGGGCGTGCCCGGTCACCTCGCCGTACGCGAGGACCACGCGGCCGCCGTCCCGCGGCACGGGCGTGGCAGCGCCGGGGATCGCCGCCACCGGCACGAGCAGGACATCGCCCTGGCGGACCATCACCGGATCGGCCATGCGGGTCGCTCCTTCCTCTTGGGCTGGGGCTGGCGGCCCGCCCGGTCCCCTGTTCCGGGGCCGAGCGAACCATCGCAAGGATCGGTTCTGGCAGTGCCACCTGTCTGTCACAGGCTGGGCGCGAGAGGCGGATCGCCGGTGGTCGCCTCGTGCCCCTCGCCGGTGGTCGCCTCGTGCCCCTCGCCGGTGGTCGCCTCGTGCC
>JBAXFC010000387.1:0-4098 GCA_037140135.1 Chloroflexota bacterium | reverse complement strand
GCCGCCTGCTGGCTGTCGGTGCCGATCTGGCCGATGAACGAGGCGTAGGCGTCGGACGGCGGCTGGGTGCCGGTGCCGAAGATGGCGGCCGTGCGCAGGGCGGCGACCGACGCCGCGACCGAGGAGTCGCCGGGCCCGGCGCCGACGGCGCGGGTGACCACGAGGTCCGGGTTGCCCGCGAGCGCCGGATTGATGGCCAGCGAGGCGGCCTCGTTGCCCAGGGCGTAGGTGAAGACCGCGAGGCCCGCATTGCCGGCGGCGTCGATGCCCGAGGTGTGGGCGGTGTTGACGGCGTCCGCGATCTGCCTGGCCAGCGTGTTGAGCGCGGAGCTGTACCCGGCGAGCGTGGTGTCGCGCAGCTCGGTCAGGCCGTAGAGCTTGCCCGAGGTGACATCCACCGAGGCGCCCGTGGACCACTGGGGCACCGCGTGGCCGGCCAGGTCGTTGACCGTCGTGATCGTGCGGGTCATGTCGTGATCGACGAGGTCCGTGCCGCCCACGAGCACCTGGATCGTCCCGTCGGCAAGACGCTGGTTGGTGGTCGGGACGAGCTCGTTGAGCTGCTGGAGCAGCTGGTCGCGCTGGTCCTCGAGATCGTTGGCGTTGTCGCCCGACACGACCACGCCCTGGATCTGCTTGTTGAGGCCCGCGATCCGGCTGGCAAGGTCGTTGATGTCGCCCACGATCGTGCGGACGTTGTTGTCCACGCCGCTGACCTGGGTTGCCAGCTGGCCGGCATCGCGGGAGAAGCGGTCGGCGAGCGTCTGTGCCTGGGCCAGCACGGCGGTCCGGGTGGCGGACGAGGTGGGGTCGGCGGCGAGGTCCTCCCACGCGGACCAGAAGCGCGAGAGCACGCTCCCGAGGCCGGACCCGGACGGCTCCGGGAAGGCGGACTCCACGGCACTCAGCGTGTCCGAGCGCGCGTTCCAGTAGCCGCCGCTCGCGACCTGCTCGTTGATCTGGCCGTCGAGGAAGACGTCCCGGATCCGGTCGATCGACACGATCTGGACGCCGGTCCCGATCTGCCCCGGCAGGCCCGTCCGGTTGAAGGCGGGCAGGCTGAACGGCGGCGCGGCCACGATCTGGGCACGCTGGCGGGAGTAGCCGGGCGTGGACGCGTTGGCGATGTTGTGGGCGCTGACGTCGAGCATCTGCTGCGCGGTGCGCAGGCCCGAGAGCGCGGTGTTGAGGCCAAGCCAGCCGTTCGCCATCGTGCGCCTCCCCTACGCCGACCGGTCCAGCCAGCCCGCGGGCTCGGCGTCGGACACGGTTGCGGCCGCAAGGCCATAGGTGGCGGCGCCGGGGGCACCCGCGGAGTGGTCGCGGGCGGCCATGGCGAGCAGGCGCAGCAGGGCGGCATCGGTGGCCCAGGCGTGCTCGAGCAGCATGGCGTTGCGGCGGGCGGTGGCGCCGATCCGGGCGCCCAGGAGCATGACCGAGGGATCGGTGGGGTTGTGCTCGATCTCGTCCTCGGTGGTACGCGTCCGGCGCCTGGCACCGTCGCGCTTCGCACCTTCGGAGCGGTCCCCCGCGTTGAGACGGTCCACCAGCTGCTCGGCGCGCCTGGTCGCAGCCACGATGGCATCGAGATCGTGGTGGACGATGGCGTCCGTGAGGGCTTCGCCGGCGGCGGCGAGCGCCTCGAGCAGGTCCGTCTTCTCGATCGGCTGCTCAGAGCTGTCGGTGGTCGGGCTGAGGCTGCCCGGCGCGGGAGGCGTCATGAGGAGGTCCGAGGAGCGCCGGCCCCGCCGGCGCGAGCTGGCCCGCTAGGCCTTCGAGCTCAAGATCCCTTGGGCGATGCGGGATGGATCGATCACGTACGTCCCGGCCTCGAGGCGACGACGAACCTCCGCGACCTTGTCCGAGCGAACGTCCGGAGCCGATGTCGTCTTCGCCAGGGCCGTCTGGATCTCGCGGCCCGCGGAGGAGAGCGACACGGTCGCGGCGGGACCCGTGCTGCTGCTCGCCTTGGTCTCCGGCGTGGAGGCCTTGGCGGGCTTGTTCGCGTCCATGCGCTGGTACTGCGCAGTCGCGATCTGCAGCTCGGCTGCCGTTCGTGTGGACTTGTCCTGGATCTTCATGGTCGCTCCTCGTGAATTGCCTCACCGGGGGTGTCGGCAGTCACGTGCGCGGGCTTGAGGGGTGAACGAGAGACTCGTCCACTTCTACTGGTCGAGTGTGCTCCGGGGAGGTCCGTGAGACGAGCCCCCGGTTGGGGGAGGACGTCCGCTGGCCCTCTCAGGGATCGCGACCACCCGGTTCGGGGGGGTCGCCTACTTGAGCCGGCCGATGCCGTTGGCCTCCTGGAGGGTGCCGTCCTGGAGGCTGTAGGCCCGCGACGAGAGCTGGAACTCGCGCTGCGCAGTGATCATCTGCGTCATCGAGGTCGCCAGGTCCACGTTGCTGCCCTCGAGGGCTCCCTGGTTGATGGCGCCCGCACCGGCGGCGACCGGGGTCACGGTGCCGGTGATGGCGTAGAGGTTGCCGCCCATGCGCGCCAGGCCGGAGGCCGGCACCGAGACGAGGGCGATGCGCTGGCCGGTGGCGGCGATGGTGCCGTCCTGGCCCACGGTGAGGCCCGATGCCCCGCCGGGGACCACGATCGGGCGCCCGGTCACATCGAGGACCGGCTCGCCGGCCTGGGTGGTCAGCGTGCCGCCGGCATCGAGGACGAAATCGCCGGCACGGGTGTAGGCGGGCCCGGTGGGGGTCCCGACCACGAACAGCCCGTCCCCGGTGATGCCGAGGTCGGTGGGGATGCCGGTCGCCTGGAGCGGCCCCTGGAGCTGGTCGATCGTGAGGCCGGCTGCGTACGTGCCCACGCCCAGCGACCCGAGCGGCGCGTAGCCGCCGCCCGACGCCAGGCCGACGCCCATCTCGAGGCTGGCCTGGGTGGCGAAGCTCTGCTTGAAGCCGGTGGTGTTCACGTTGGCGATGTTGTCGCCGAGGATGTCCATCCGCCGCTGGGCGGCGATCATGCCGGAGATGCTGGTATAGGCGCCGCGGATCATCGTCGGAACCTCCTGCGCGGGAAGCGGGCGAGGATGTCCGGCTCCACCATCCGGTGGCGGAGGGTCAGGATGGCCTCGGTGTGGATCTGGCAGACGCGGGACTCGGTGACGCCAAGGACCTCGCCGATCTCGCGGAAGGTGAGCTCGTCCTGGTAGTAGAGGGCGAGGACCAGCTTCTGGCGGTCACCCAGGCGGGTGATCTCGCGCGCCAGCTGGATCATGCCGTCACGGCGGGCGGCCTCCTCGCCCGGGTCGATGGCGGCCTGGTCGCGGGTGGAGTCTGCGAAGGACGGGCTGTCGTCGTCGTCATCGCGGGAGTCCGGCTCGTCGAGCGAGACGGTGACCACGGATGCGGCGGCGAGCTGCTCGCGGTAGCGGTCCACGGACACGCCCAGCCGGTTGGCGACCTCGAACTCCTCCGGGGCCCGGCCGAGCTCCAGCTCCAGGTCCCGGAGGGCACCGCCGATCGCCCGGCCCGCCTCGCGACCTGCCCGGCCGACGCCGTCGAGGGTGCGCACCGCGTCGAGGATGGAGCCCCGGATGCGCACGATGGCGTAGGACTCGAAGGACGCGGCCGAGTCGGCGCGGTAGGCGTCGATGGCCCGCAGCAGGCCCATGGTGCCCGCCTGGAGGGCGTCCTCGCGGTCGAAGACACCGGGGATGGAGACACCGAGCCGGCCGACCACGTACTTCACGAGGTGCGCGTAGCGGTCCACCAGGGCGTCCCGGTCGGCAGCGCCCACGGGCGAGCTCCAGCCGGTACCCAGCCCGCCGGGCGCAGCCGCGCCGCCACCTGCCGATCCGGACGGGCCGAAGGAGGGGCTGCCCAGGACGAGGGTCTTCACCCTGCCGTCCTTCTGGGTGCGCTTCATGCTCACGTGGAAGGAGGCGGCCACCTTGCCGGCCACGGTCTCCTGCGCCTGTTCCAGGCTCACCACGTACTCCGAGTCGGTCTTGAAGTCGCGGAAGGAGAGCTCGGGCTTCTGCTCCTCGCCGGGAACCTGCACGTAGATGATGCGTCCCTGGTTGAGGTGGTCAACCTTCAGCTGGCGCACCAGCGCGACGTTGTCCTCCAGGAGGGAAAAGA
>JBAXFC010000386.1:0-4108 GCA_037140135.1 Chloroflexota bacterium | reverse complement strand
GCAAGCTCCTCCACCGCATCGAGCCAGTCCTTCCAGGTGGCGACCTTGGCGACGCGGGTGACGGCGGGATCGGCGGCATAGGGATCGCGGCGGGCGAGGAGGCCCTGGACGGCGGTGGTCATCCGGTCCCGGCCCGCGGCATCGGCCACCGCGGTGATGATCCAGCAGGCCGCGTCGTACTGGTTGGTCACCGCCTGCCGCTCATCGGTGCTGGAGCGCGGCGTGAGGTACTTCCAGTCCGCGAGCACGATCGAGGCCGGGGCCGCCTCCGGGGCGGTGCAGGCCGACTGCTCGCCGCCGGTGGTGCGACCCGCCCATTCCGCGAATCCCTCGTCGAGCCACGTCTCGGAGAAGGCCGTCTTGTTGAACCAGACGTGGGCGAGCTCATGCTGCACGAGCGACGGCTGGCGGAAGTCCTCGCCGACGGTGACCGTGTTGGACGCGGAGTCGTAGAAGCCCGCGTACTCGTTGCCGGTGGCGGCCTCCTGGATGACCAGCGGCGCCGTGCCCGACATCGCGGTCCCGATCAGCTCCACGAGGTTGGGCAGGCCGCTGTTGACCTCGGAGCGGACGCCGGCCACCCAGTCCGGATCCTCGGGCCAGGAGCGCAGCGAGATCTTGCGGCCGCCGGGTGCGGTCAGGGTGTCGGTGGCGTAGCCCGCCTCGTTGATGCCGTCGAAGCAGGCGTACCAGGACCCGGTGTTGGCGATCGTGCCGCTGGTGTAGACGCGCTCCTTGCCGGCCACCTTGGAGCGGACCGTCTCACCCGATGTCTCGAACGTGTAGCCGGTTGGCACGTTGACCGTGACGGTCCCGGAGTCCATGCCGTTGGCGACGGCGCAGAACTTGGCGTAGGCGCGCAGGGTCCGGGTGCCCGAGGCGCTTCGCGGCGCGCCGCCGGGCACCGTGTAGGTCAGCGTGACCGTCCGGGACTTGCCGTAGTAGAGCTTGGGGAAGGTGATGGTGGCGAGCCGGTAGTAGCTGCCCTGGCTGCCGGTCGAGATCGACAGCCCCTGCCCGCCCGACTTGGCCCGCAGGTTCACCGCCTCGTTCTCCACCCAGGCCGAGGTGGAGGTCATGTACCAGGTCGTCGTGCGATAGCAGGTGGTGGTGTAGGGGAGGTAGCCCCAGAAGTAGTCGTAGGAGTACTTGACGCAGCTGTACGCCTCAGTGGAGTCGCGGGTCGTGTTCTTGACCTTGATCGTCACCGAGACCGAGAGCCGGTCATGGGCCGGTTCCAGCGTGTAGACCGTGCGGGCGGTCTCCGTGTAGCCCGTGACCGCTGCCGCCTGCGGCACGCCGACCGCCAGCCCGCCGACCGAGGCGGCCAGCGCAAGCGAGAGGGCGGTGAGCGTGCGACGCATGGTGCGAGTGTGCCGCCCCCGGCCAGATCGCGTCGCCTGCCGTTCGGATCCCTCGCGGCCCGCAGCCACCTCGTCGTACTCTGGCCGCCGGTGGAGGACAGCGGGAGGAGCGTGCAGTGGACAAGGGCCGCCTGGAGGCGTTCAGCGATGGCGTCATCGCCATCCTCATCACGATCATGGTCCTCGAGCTGCGTCCACCCGCGGAGGTGAGCCTCGCGGCCCTCGCGGCCCTCGCGCCCGTGCTCTTCTCCTACGCGCTGTCCTTCGTGTCGATCGGCATCTACTGGCTCAACCACCACCACCTGCTGGCCGGGTCGCACGTGGTCACCGGCGGCGTGCTGGGCTGGAACCTGCATCTCCTGTTCTGGCTCTCGATGGTGCCGTTCGGAACGGCCTGGATCGGCGAGAACGCCTTCGCCCCGCTGGCCGTGGCCGTGTACGGCTTCATCCTCCTCGCCTGCGGCGTCTCCTACTTCTTCCTGTGGCGCGTCCTCATGCGTGCCCAGCCGCCCGGCGCGCCGCTGCTCGTCTCCGAGGGCGACCAGCGCAAGGGGATGTTGTCCGTCATCGGCTACACGTCGGGCATGGTGCTTGCGCTGGTTGTGCCGATGGTGTCGATGGGCATCTACGTGCTCATCGCCGCCACCTGGTTCATCCCGGACCGCCGGATCGAGCAGGCCACCCGGGCCGCCCGGACGGCGAACGATCACGGACACCACCACACCGAATAATCGGTACGAGGACCAGCTTCAGGGCGACAGTTGTTCGGAGATACTGCAGCTGGACCGAACGACCGCTTGCATCCTGGAGCCGCGATGACCAGCATTGCCCTCGATGACCTCGACCGCGAGATCCTGCGCCGCCTCCAGGCCGATGGCCGGATGAGCAACCTCGATCTCGCGCGTGCCGTGGGCCTCAGCCCGGCCGCCACCCACGCCCGCGTCCGCCGCCTCGAGGAGCGCGGCGTGATCCGTGGCTACACCGCGACCGTGGACGCGGAGCAGGCCGGGTTCGACCTCCTGTGCCTGATCAGCATCGGCATCCAGCTCCACCACCAGGACGCCGTGGCCCGGACGCGGACCGCCCTCGCGGCCCTGCCCGAAGTCCTCGAGTGCCACCACCTCACCGGCCAGTACGACTACCTCCTGAAGGTCGTGCTGCCGGACCGGCGCGCGCTCGAGCGGTTCGTCGTGGAGAAGCTCACCCCGCTGCCGGGCATCGCCCGGATCCAGACCAGCGTCGTGCTCGCCGTGGTCAAGGACACCGCGGCCCTCCCCATCTAGCCCCATCGGACGCCAAGGAGCCATCGCCATGACCGTCGAACCCGCCACCGGCCTCGATGCCTGGATCGCCCGCGGCGCCGAGATGGCCGACGGTGCGGCCCGTGCCCGTGCCCGCGCCCGGACCCGGCGCTTCGACACCATCGCCGTCCACGGCCTGTACGACCACGCGGCGGCGGCGGCCAACCAGGGCAGCCTGATCGAGCCCGCGTACCTCTCGCCCGCCCAGCACTTCTCCGATTCCAACGAGCTGGAGGCGGCCCTCGGCTACCTGATGCCGGCCTGGGGCTACACGCGCCTGGCCAACCCCACGACCCACTACCTCGAGGAGACGCTGGCCCTGCTCGAGACCTACGGGACCGGCCTCGAGGCCTCGTGCGTGGTCACCGGGTCCGGCATGGCCGCCGTGCATCTCGCCACCAACGCGCTGCTGGCGGTCAACCCGGACATGCCGATGGCGCTGCCCAACATCGTGGCGTCCGCCAAGTGCTACGGCGGCACGTTCATGCTGTTCACGCGCTACGCGGCGGAGCGGGGGATCGACATCCGCTGGATCACGGACCCCCTCGACATGGCCGAGTGGGAGCAGGCGATCGACGGCGACACGCGGTTCCTCTACGTCGAGGTGCCGTCCAATCCCGCGCTGGCGCTCGCGGACATCCCGGCGCTGGCCGCCCTGGCCCACGGGCGGGGCGATGGCGCGGGGCCGATGCCCCTGATCGTGGACTCCACCGTGGCGACGCCCGCGCTGCTGCGGCCGCTGGGCCTTGGGGCGGACATCGTGATCCACTCGCTGTCGAAGGCGATCGGGTCGTCGGGGCTGGCCATCGCCGGGGCGGTCATCGCGCGGCGCGACATCCCGGTGCGGGTGGGGTCCGATGGCCTGCGGGCCGACTTCGCGACCGAGGTCAAGCTGCTGCCGTCGCGGGACCTCGGCCCGGCCCTGTCACCGTTCTCGGCGCTGATGCTGCTGTCCGACCTGCGGACGTTGCGGACGCGGATGGACGCGTGGAGCCGGACCGCGATGGCGGTGGCACGGTTCCTCGACGGGCACCCGGCCGTGGCCTCGGTGGCGTACCCGGGCCTGGCGGAGCATCCGGGCCACCTGGTCGCCGCGCGCGACTTCCGGCTGGCGGACGGGGATGACGAGGGGCACGAGGTGGCCCGCTACTCCACGCTGATGGCGTTCACGCTCAAGGGCGGGATCGCGGCCGCGCGGCGCACGTTCGACCGGCTGGAGATCGTCTTCCGGGCCACCGACCTCGGGCGCGTCAAGAGCGTGGCGGTGATCCCGTCCATCAGCACGCACCAGCAGCAGGGCGAGGCCGGGCGGGCGACCGCCCAGATCGCCCCCGGGCTGATCCGCCTCTCCATCGGCGGGGAGCACCCGGCGGACCTGGTGGACGACCTGGGGCAGGCGCTCGAGGGGTAGGGGAGGGTCCGCTCCTGCGGACCGCTCAGCGC
>JBAXFC010000385.1:0-4116 GCA_037140135.1 Chloroflexota bacterium | reverse complement strand
CCCGAGGACCCGCCGCCGAAGCTCGGCCAGCTGCCGAACCCCCAGGACCCGCCGGACCCGCCGCCGCCCGCGGCATCCACGACCAGCCGCGGCAACCGGAGCGGGAAGGTCATCACGCGGAAGAACCCGTCGGTGATGAGCACCACCAGCCCAACGCCGATCGCCACGACCATGCTGTAGCGCGAGTCGTAGTTGCGGATGTGGCCGATCTCGTGCGCGACCACCCCCTGGAGCTCCTCGCGGGTCATCGTGTCCAGGAGGCCCCGCGTCACCACCAGCACCGCGTGCGACGGGTCCCGTCCGGCCGCGAACGCGTTCGGCGCCGACTCCTCCACCACGTACAGGTCCGGCATCGGGATGTCTGCCGCCACCGCGAGCTCGCGCACGACGTTGACGATGGGGCTGCGCTCGCTGCTCTCGTCGATCGGCCGGGCCGAGGAGAGGCGCAACAGCGCCCGGTCCCCCATCCGGTACGACGCGATCGCCGACGTCACCCCGACCGCGATCGCGCCCGCCGCCACCGCGAGGCCCACCGACGTCCGCAGCGAGACCACCGTGGCCACGATGTACGCCGTGAGCGCGAGCGCGAGGACGATGGCCGCGGACAGGAACCACGAGTTGCGACGGTTCTCGGCGGCCTGGGCGTAGAAGGTGTCACCGGGCGGGGAGATCCGGTGCCACACGATCGGGACCAGGATCGAGAGGAGCAGCGCCAGCAGGAGCGTCACCACGGGCTCCCAGGGCAGGATCCCCAGCGGCCCATTGCGGAACGTGAACGGCAGGTTGCCGTACTCGGAGACGTAGTAGACGACCAGGGCCGAGATCAGCGGGACGAGGACCAGGATCGCGACGAAGGCGAGGGCGATCCGGCCGTAGTCGGCATCGCCGATCCCTGACGCGATGCCCGGCCGCTGCTTCGGCTTCTGCTTCGGCTTCGGCTTCGGCTTCGGCGGCGGCTGCCCGCCGGACTTCTCCCAGCCTGGGCCGCCGAGCGGGTGGGTCATCGTCAGGCCCCGAAGATCCGGGCCAGCTCGAACGGCGTGGTCGTCTCGAGCTGGTCGTAGCGGCAGTCGGCGGGCCCCTTGTCGGGTCGCCAGCGCCTGAACGTGGTCGCGTGGCGGAACCGGTCCCCCTGGAGGTGGTCGTACCCAACCTCGGCAACCAGCTCGCAGCGCAACGGCTCCCACGAGAGATCCTTCCCCTTGTTCCAGCGCGAGCCCGCGCCCGGCAGCCGCTGCCCCGAGCCGTCGGCCCCGGAGGACGCCCACTCGGCCCACTCGGCCCACGGGTGCCCCTCGAGCGCGCCATCACGGAGCGGTGCCAACTCCTCGACCAGCGAGGCGCGCCGCTCCCACGTGAAGGACGACGTGATCCCGACGTGGTGGAGCTTGCCCGCATCGTCATGGAGGCCCAGCAGCAGCGATCCGACGTGCGTGCCGGGCCCGTTCTTGTGCCAGCGGAAGCCCGCCACCACGCAGTCCGCGGTGCGCCCGTGCTTGATCTTGAGCATCGCCCGCTTCCCAGGCTGGTAGATCCCGTCGAGCCGCTTGGCGACCACGCCATCGAGGCCCGCCCCCTCGAACCGGTCGAACCAGTCGGCGGCCGTCGCGCGGTCGAGGGTCGCCGGGGTGACGTGGATGGGCGGCGAGGCGTTGCCGAGCACCTCGAGCAGGCGCTCCCGGCGCTCGCGCTGCGGCAGGCCCGTCAGGTCCTCATCGCCGAGCGCGAGCAGGTCCCAGGCGACGAACGAGGCCGGCGACTCGCCCGCCAGCATCGCCACGCGCGAGGCCGCCGGGTGGATGCGGAGCAGGAGTGCCTCGAAGTCGAGACCGCCGTCCCGGGCGATCACGATCTCCCCGTCGAGGACACACCGCTCCGGGAGCTGTGCCCGCAGCGGGGCGGCGAGCTCGGGGAAGTAGCGGTCCAGGGGCTTGAGGTCGCGGCTCTGGATGAGGACCTCGTCGCCATCGCGGAAGACCATGGCGCGGAAGCCGTCCCACTTGGGCTCGTAGAGCCAGCCGTCCCCGTCCGGGAGGGTGTCGGATGCCTTGGCGAGCATGGGCTCGACCGGGGGCGCGATCGGGAGCTGCATCCGCGCACCATACCGCGCCGGGACCCCATCCACGCGCATTGCGGGGGACCACGGAATCGGATCTGCGGGTTGGCGGCGCAGGATCGCAGGAGACGCGGAACCCATGGGGTTGGGGCTGCGTCCCCCCTGCGCCGCGAGTCTGCGGGGCAGCTGCCGATGCCGAACCCGATCAGCCCAGAGGTGCAGCGATGATCCCCACCGGACGACGGAGCCCATGGCTCCTGGCGGCCCTCCTCCCGATCCTGGCCCTGGTGGCCGCCTGCGGCGGCACCGCGTCGGCGCCGCTCGACAACGTCGGCGCCCCGATCCCCAACGAGGGCGGCCAGGCGGCCGCAACGGCCGCCCCCGCGACGGCCATCCCGGCCACCGACGGCTCGGGCAGCGGCTCGGGTTCGACCGACGGCAACAACGGCGCCGTCGTTCCCCGCAGCGACCTGCAGATCGTCTACACGGGCTCGCTCGAGATGATGGTCTCGGACGTCTCCACGGCCGTGGCCAAGGGACGGACCGCGGTCCTCGCGACCGGCGGCTACATCGGTGCCTCGTCGGAGACCAACGACGGCGACAAGCACCTCGCGACGATCACCTACCGGATCCCGGCCTCGCGCTGGGAGGACACGCTGACGGCCCTGCGCGGCGTCGGCGACAAGGTGATCAACGAGGAGACGCAGGCCACCGAGGTGGGCGGGCAGATCGTGGACCTCGAGGCGCGGATCCGGAACCTGCGCGCCTCGGAGGAGGTCCTCGTCGGGATCGCCAAGTCCACGGGCAAGGTCAGCGACCTGCTCGAGGTCCAGTCGCGCCTCTCCGACGTCCGCGGCCAGATCGAGGAGCTGGACGGCCAGCGTGCCCAGCTCACCGACCAGGTCGCCTATGGAACCCTGGTGACGACCTACGGGACCGAGATCGTCGCCGTGGTCGAGCAGGCCAAGGGCTGGGACCCGGCGACGGAGGTGGACGGGGCGACCGCCACGCTCATCGCGGCCGGCCAGACCATCGCGTCGGCGGCGATCTGGTTCGGGATCGTCTGGCTGCCGATGCTGCTGCTCGTGCTGCTGATCGCGCTCATCGTGCGCGCGGCGTTCCGGCGGTTCATGCCGGCGCCGCAGACCGTTGGGCCGGTCCCGGGATGGGGCGAGGGGAGCTGATCCTGTCGTCCCGTCCACGGAGGAGGAGACGCCGGCGCCCGGCCCGCAAGGGTCGGGCGCCGGCGCGATTCCGGGGGCGCCGGCGAGGCGGCGCCGGCGCCCCCGGCGGCGGCACGCGCTACCGGCTCGCCCGCCAGCCCTCGAGTGCCGACCGGGCCCGCTCCCGGGACACGTTCCAGGCCGGCCAGCCGTTGTAGCCGGGATCGTCCCGCAGGGCCTCGTACCGGCCCTCGAGGAACGGATCGAGCGCCGTCCGGTCCTCGGCCGTCAGCCGTGCCCACGCCGCCACGACGGCAGGGACCCCCTCGTCGCCCAGCTCCTCGAGGTACCCCGCGTCCAGGCCGGTCCGTCCGCCATCGGCCACCAGCGACGGATCGAGCGCCCGCTCCAGGTTCCGGTCCGCCACGAACGCCTGCGGGCCCACCACGTTGAGCGCCCCGAGCGTCAGCAGGACCATCACGCCCAGCACGTGCAGCGTCCACGTCGCGCGCCGTGCCAGCAGCAGGCCTGCCACCGCCACCAGCGCGACCCCCAGCCACAGGATCGCCACCAGGACCACGAACCGCAGCTCGGTCCAGCCGTACGCCTCCTGGTACAGGCGCAGGCGCGCGAGCGCGGAGACCAGCACGATGGCGGTCAGGCCCAGCAGGAGCAGCTCCGCACCCAGCTGGACCCTCGACCGGCAGCCGACGGCCACGTCCAGCGTCACCACAAGCATGCCGGCGAGCACCGCGACGAGAACCAGCTCGAAGAAGCCGCGCCGGGCGTATTCCGCGTAGGTCAATCCGGATGCCGCCATCACGTCCCGGCCGCCGAAGAGGTAGGCGAGCTGGAGGACGACGAAGACGGCGAACAGGGCGTCCACGACAAGCAGGA
>JBAXFC010000384.1:0-4121 GCA_037140135.1 Chloroflexota bacterium | reverse complement strand
CATAGGTCGCCCGGGTGGGGCTGAAGATGCCGAGGTAGGACTGGACGGTGGCGGCCTCGGTCGCCGGGGCGCCGCGGACGATGGCGACCTCGTGGACGACCACGTCGGTGCCGCGCATCACGGACCCGATGCCGAATGAGCCGGCCGTGAAGACCGCGATCAGGACCGGGACCGTGACCCATGCCCACTCACGACGGTCGAGGGCCCGCAGGACCACGTAGTTCACCGGCCCCACGAGGATGATGTAGCCGAACAGGAGCACGAGCAGGCCGGCCAGCGGCGGCAGCGCCAGGCTGGGCAGGTTGGTGACCGCGGACACGATCTGGGAGTCATCGCTGAGCGAGACGGTGCCGCCTGACCGGACGGGCAGGAGCCGGCGCCAGAGGGCGGTGTCCACGGTGTCCCCCGAGGCGATCCACGAGGTGGTGGGGTCGAAGCCCAGGACCGTGACGGTGCCGTTCCCGACCTTGCGGTCGGCGGCGATCACGCGGTCCCCGGAGGTGGCCAGCGGGCGGCCTGCGCCCGGATCGCCGGCGTAGGCGGTGAGCGTCGTCGCGCCCGCCGGCACGCTGCCCAGCACCGGCCGGAGCGCGCTCGGGTCGATGTCGAGGACCGACGTGGGCCGGTAGGGGAGCAGGTCGTCCGGGAAGGCGTTGAGGGAGTCCGCGCCCGCGGTGCCGCCCACGATGACGAGGCGGCCGCCGCCGGCGACCCAGCCCCGGAGCGACGCCAGCTGGCCGGGCGTCAGGGCGCTCGCATCGGTGTCCTGCCAGACGAGGCGGTCGATGCCGGACCAGGCCTGCAGGCGCTCCGGCAGGTCCGCCGGCGCCAGTGGCATGACGACCGGGTTGGAGCCGTTCTGGCTGGGCAGGAGGTGGATCTCGCCCACGATCCTGGCCGGGTTCTCGGAGACGACGCCGACGACGGTCTGCCACTGGTCCGCGAGCGCGATGGCCACGGTGGCCTGCGACACGACCTGGCCGCCGGCGATCAGCTGGACCTTCATGTTGCCGCCGAAGGTGGGCGGCTGCGCGTAGAGCAGGTACTCCTTGCGCGAGCCGGTCGCGAGCTCCGCCGGCGTGCTGAACTGCACGCGCGAGTCCATGCCGCCGCTCACGCGCAGCTCGCCCGTCACGGTGGGGCCGGCGTTCTCGAGGTCCACCGCGATGGCGAACCACGAGCCCACCCGGACATGGCCCTGGAGCAGGGCTCGGGCAGTCATCGTGGGGCCGCCGTCGGCCACGACCAGAACGGGTGCGGCGAGCCCCAGCAGCAGCAGGGCGAGCATCGCCAGGGAGGCGGCAGCCCGGATCGCGGGGCGGGGGCGAGGCAGGGGCACGCGCGCTCCTCGTGCGGTGACGGCTTGGCGGACGGAGCCATGACGCCCATCCCCATGGAAAAGTTGCACGCCCGGGCCCCCCTTGGTCGTGCGGCCGCGGCGGATCCCGGCGATCTGTCCGTTGGCCGACCGGTCGCGCCTATCGTACGATGCGGGGACCGCGAATCCGGCCCGGGGCGTCCATCGACCCGGTGCCGTCGCCACCCCGCCCAGAGGAACCTGTGCCCGAGATCCGTCCGTTCCGCGCGCTCCGCTACGACCCCGAGATCGTTGGCGGCCTGGGCGCGGTGATCGCTCCGCCCTACGACGTGATCGGCGGGGAGCTCCACCGGACGCTGCTCGGCCGCCACCCCCGCAACTCCGTCCGTCTCGACCTGCCCGAGGCCGTTCCCGGTGAAGACCCCGATGAGCGCTATCGCCGGGTCGCCAAGACGCTGAGCGCATGGCGCTCGGACGGCACCCTGCGCAAGGACTCCAAGCCGTCGATCTACGTCTACGAGCAGGTCTACCGGGTGCCGGGGACCAGGATCGAGCGCACGCAGCGCGGCTTCTTCGCCCGCCTGCGCATCGAGCCCTTCGGGCATGGCAGTTCCGTCCTGCCCCACGAGCGGACGCTCTCGGGGCCCAAGGAGGACCGCTACCGCCTGCTGCGGGCCACGGGGATCAACACCTCGCCGGTGGTGGGGCTGTTCGAGGACCCCGCCCGGGTCTCAGCGGCCGCGATGGCCCGGATCGCCACCCGGGCACCGGCAGCCGATGCCATCGACGACGACGGCGTGCGCCACCGCCTGTGGGTCGTGCCGGACGAGGGCGAGGGTTCCGACGCCGGGATCCTGCTGGCGGCCGCGAGCGCCGGGCCGGTCTTCATCGCGGATGGTCACCACCGCTATGAGACGGCCGTGCGCTACCGGGATGAGCGGCGGGTCAACAGCACGGGCGAGGTCGATCCCGCATTCGAGTTCCTGATGATGCTGTTCCTCGACGCTGCGGACCAGCTGACCGTCCTGCCGACGCACCGTGTGGCGCGCGGTCTGGGCGAGGACGGCGTGGCGTCCCTGGTCGCGCGGCTGCCGGAGCTGTTCACCGTCACCCCTGCCGACCCGACGGACGTGGTGGAGCGCTTTGCCGCCGCCGGCGAGCTCCGTGGCGGCGAAGGCCGCTTCGGGCTCGTGACCCGGGGTGGGGCATGGCTGCTCGAGGCGGACCGGGCCGCGTTCACGAAGCTTGGCCGCGGCGCCGGCGCGGCGGCGGCCCAGGCGCTGGACGTCTCGCTCCTGGGCACGACGCTCGAGGTGCTGGCCGGCATCGACGCCACGGCCGTTGCGGGCGGCAGGCGGATCACCTACACCAAGACGGCCGCCGAGGCCGCCGCGCTCGTGGATGCCGGCACGGACGGCGCCGATGGCGCGTTCCTCCTCGAGCCCACCCCGGTCGCCTCCATCCTCGCCGTCGCCCGCGACGGCGACGTGATGCCCCAGAAGTCCACCTACTTCTACCCCAAGGCGCTCACCGGTCTCCTGTTCAACCCTCACGAGTGGTAGGTCCTTCCCGCCCGATGCCTGACCTCGGCCCCTCCGATCGCCTCGTCCGCACCGCCAGCACCGGCGGCCGTCCCGTCCGCAAGGACGAGATCGAGCTGCCCGAGCGAGGGCTGTACGTGGAGTCCTGGCTCCCCGAGCGCCGCTCGCGCCGCAAGCCCATCCTGTTCGTCCACGGCGAGCTGGGCGGCTCCTGGGTCTGGGAGCGCTACCTCCACCATTTCGCCGGCCGCGGCTGGGAGGGCCACGCCCTCAACCTGCGCAACCACTACTGGAGCCAGACCGCGGACCCGGCCACGCTGGACATCGAGTCCTACACCGAGGACGTCGTGGCCGCGATGGAGCGCCTGGGGCCGACCGCCGTTGCGGTCGGCCATGGCATGGGCAGCCTGCTGGTGCTCAAGGCCATCGAGCGCCAGCCGGTCTCGGCGTTCGTGCTGATCGCGCCCGAGCCCCCGCGCGAGCTGCGCGAGCCCGCGCGCCCGCACGAGGTGCGCGAGGTCCCTGACGCCTACGGGCGCGCGGAGCGCGGCTGGGAGACCTTGCCGGAGATGCTCCTGCGCGAGCACCGGGACCTGACCATCAATGACATCGTGCGGATCCAGCACCTGCTTGGCCAGAAGGCGTTCGAGTCCGGCCGGGCCCGGCGCCAGGTGCTCGCGGGCGTGCCGGTGGACCGGTCGGCCCTGCCGGACGTGCCGCGCCTCGTGATCGGTGGCGGCCTGGACCAGTACGTGCCGGAGCCGGACGTCGAGAAGGTCGCCGAGTGGCTTGGAGCCCCGTACGAGCCGTTCGGAGCCCACTCGCACTACGGCCTCGTATTGGGCGAGCAGAGCTTCCTGCAGGTGGCCGAGACGCTGCGCGCGTTCCTGGAGTCGCACCGTCTCTGAAGCCCGGCGGGACCACCTCCCGGCGGGCGGCGCGGTTGCGCCCCGAGCCACCGTCCTGCTATCCTTCGCCGCCGTCGCATCCCCGCGACACGCTCCTGCCGCATTCGTCTAGAGGCCCAGGACGCCGCCCTCTCAAGGCGGAGATCACCGGTTCGAATCCGGTATGCGGTACCAGCCTCTAGCCACCGCCCTCGGGTCCGCCCCGGGGGCGTCGCGATTCCCGGGCCACGGCAGGTCAGGCCGCGGCCAGGACCCAGGCGACGGCGAGCAGGGCGACACCGGCGGCTTGCAGGCTCCAGCCCCAGGCCGTGCCGCGGTCGCTTCCACCCTGGTCGCGGCCGGATGCGCCGGCAC
>JBAXFC010000383.1:0-4121 GCA_037140135.1 Chloroflexota bacterium | reverse complement strand
CCACAGGGGACGCAGCAGGCCGGCCTCGGAGATGTCCAGCTGGCGCGCGTAGAGGGTGGCCCAGCGCGCGTGGAGCTCGAGATAGCGCTCGTGGGTTGCCGGGTCCGGCTCGACCGTCCGCTCGATCCGCACGACGCGGCGGGCCTGCGAGACCGCGTCGCCGAAGAGCCCCGCCCCGACGCCCGCGTAGATGGCGGCGCCGAGCGCGGTGGACTCCTTGACCACCGGGATCTGGACGGGCACGCCCAGGACGTCGGCGAGGACGCGGGGCCAGAGGGTGCCCTTGGCGCTGCCGCCGGTGAAGACGACGTCGGGCACCTTGGTGCCGACCAGGTCCTCGATGATGCGAAGGTGGCCCAGGGCGACGTAGGCGGCCGCCTCCTCGATCGCGCGGATCGCCGCCCGGCGGTTCGAGCCCATCGCATCGTCCACGTTGAAGCCCACCAGCGACGGGGAGGCGTGGATCCAGCGCTTCGCGTCCATGACGTTGGAGAAGATGCCCGTGACGCCATTGGACCCTGCGGGGATCGAGGCCGCAGCCTCCTCCATGACGACGTAGGGATCCACACCGCGCTCCCGGGCGACGTGCTGCTCCAGCTCGCAGAAGGCGTCGCGGTACCAGCGCATCGTGATGCCGCTGTAGAACCCGATCCCCTCCATCATCCACTGGCCGGGCACCACGTGGCAGAGGGTGCGCAGGCGGGCCTCGGGGTCGATCAGCGGGCGGTCCGCCACCACGGTCGTCTGCCAGAAGCTGCCGCCGACGATCGTGACCCGGCCCGGCTGCGCAACGCCGATCCCGAGCAGCCCGAGCTGGGTGTCGGCACCGCCCACCACCACGCGCGTCCCGGCGCGCAGGCCGGTCTCGGCGGCGGCCCTCGAGGTCACCGTGCCGGCCACGGTCCCGGGCTCGCAGACTTGAGGGAAGACGCTGGGCGGGAAGCCGCACAGCTCGATGATCTCCCGGGACCAGTACCGCGCCGCCAGGTCGAACATGCCGGAGCTGGATCCACTTGACGGGTCGGTGACGAACTCGCCCGACAGGCGGGCGAGGACCCAGTCGCTGAGCATCGTCACGTGGGCAACGCGGGCACGGACATCCGGCTGGTGCGCCGTGATCCACAGGAGCCGGGCGGGCGAGGTGATCGACACCCAGTCGCCGGCGGTGTCGTAGATGCGCCGGGCATCACCCCGCTCCACGAGGAGCGCGGCCTCCGCGACGGCGCGCGAGTCCACGTTGGGGCAGGCCCAGATCTCGGTGCCGTCTGCGTCGTAGAGGACGATCCCCTCGCGCATGCTCGCGCTGCTCACGGCGGCGATCGCGTCGGCGCGCAGGCCGGCGCGGTCGAGCGCCTCCCGGATGCACTCGCAGATCAGGGTCCAGTTGCGCGCGGTGTCGAAGACCTGCGAGCCCGGGTAGCCCGGCATCTCGGCGTGGGACCATTCGCGCTGGCCCACGGCCAGCTGGTTGCCGTCGAGGTCGAACAGGATCGCGCGGCAGCTGCCGGTGCCGAGGTCGATCGCCAGCGTGGCGGTCACCGGGCGGCCCTCGCCGTCAGCGCCTCGCGGTTGGCGACGTTCACGAGCGCCGCTCCTTGCGCGTACCGCTCGATCTCGGCCGCCGCCAGCTCGCCGCCCCGCCGCAGCGTCTCGAACGAGGAGCCGCCGATGTGGTTGAGGATGATCACGTTGGGCGTGTCCAGCAGCGGACGGGGGCCGCCGGTCGGCGACGGCTGCGCGATGTCGAGCGCGGCGCCGCCAAGGTGTCCCGAGGCGAGCGCCGCGAGCAGGGCGTCCTCGTCGAGGAGCTCGGCCCGCGCGGTGTTCACCAGCAGGGCACCCGGCTTCATGGCCGCGAAGCGGGCCGCGTCGAGCAGGCCCCGGCTCTCGGGCGTGAGACGGGCATGGAGCGAGACCACGTCCGAGGTTGCCAGCAGCTCGTCCAGGCCCACGAGGCTCGCACCCGTGCCGTGGACCGTTGCCGGGTCCACGTAGGGGTCGAAGACGACCACCTGCATGCCGAAGGCGGCGGCCCGGGTGGCCACGCGGCTGCCGACCTGGCCGAAGCCCACCAGGCCCAGGGTGTGGGCCTCGAGATTGATCCCGAACCAGCGCGCACCTTCGAAGTTGTCCACCGCGTAGTCGCCGCCCGCGTCCACGTGGCGCATGGAGCCGGCCACGCGCCGGGCCAGCACCACCATCAGCCCGATGGTCAGCTCCGCCACCGCGACCGCGTTCTTGCCCGGCGTGGTCGTCACCGGGATGCCGCGTGCCGTCGCGGCGGCGATGTCCACGTTGACCGGGCCGCCACGCGCGACGCAGACGAGGCGGAGGCCGGGAACGTCCAGGACGGCATCGGACACCGGGGCCCCCTGGACGACGAGGACGTCGTGCCCGGCCAGGCGCTCGATGATCTGGGCCGGGCTGCCGAGGTGCTCCCGCAGCCCGAGCTCGGACGGTGTGGCCGGCTCCCAGTCCGGCTCGTCGTCGAGGTCGAAGAGCGTCACCTCGTGCTCCGGGGAGAGCCGCGCGAATGGCTCGCCGAACACGCTCGTGGGGCAGTAGGAGTCCCCTGCGACCAGGATCTTCATCGGCGGAACCTCAGCCCGGCTCCGGTGGAGCCGGGCTCCGGGATACGGCGGCGAACGGTCGCCGCGACGGCAGCCCGACGGGGCTACGGGTACTGGCGGACCGGGGTCAGCTCGATGGCGTGGCCGCTGCCCGACTCGGCGGTGAAGTGGACGGCCGGGTTCGTGTCCATGTAGTAGAACTCGATCGTCTCGCCGATCCGGCCGCCCATCGTCATCTCGAAGCCGGCGCCCTGGAAGCGCTGCTTGAACTCGTCGGACTCGGCCTGGGTGTGATGCATCATCGCGATGTGCTGCACGCCCTCGCCGTGCTTCTCGAGGTGCTCCTTGTAGATGGAGTCCCCTTCGAGCGGCTGGATGAGCTCGAAGACGAGACCCGGCTGGACCTCGCACTCGGCGCCGATCATGGAGTAGCTCGCCGGCTGGCCGTGCAGGTGCTGGTCGTGGAGCTTGGGCTCAACGTGCTCGTACACGTTCCATGGGCCCCAGCCGAACAGCTCGTGATAGGACTTCATGGCGGCGTCGATATCGCGGACCACCACGGCGATCTGCGAGATGTGGTAGGGCTTGGCAGGCGGTTCCATCGTTCCCTCCGTGGGAGCCTCGGACGGCACAGGGTCCATCGACCGGAATGATTGTGCCAGCCGAGTCAAGACCATGCAGACGCCCCGACGGCCCGACCTGGAGGCGGACCCGGCTCGAGCGGGCTGGGACGGCGCTCAGGCGGGGGTGGAATGCACGCCGTGGAGGAGGGTCACCGCCGTCTCCTCGTCGGTGACCAGGACATCCACCGTGCCGCTCCGCAGCGCGCCGTCGATCGCTGCCACCTTGTGGGCACCTGCGGCGATGGCGACCACCGTGGGGATCGCGTCGAGCTGGCCCCAGGAGACCGCGATCGTGCGGCTCTCGAGCGTGTCCACCGCCTGTCCGGCCTGGTCGAAGAAGCGGGCGTTCATGCTCCCGATCGCGCCAGCGGCGAGCAGCCGTGCCCGGTCGTCCGGCGAGACGTGGCTGTAGCGGAACATGGTCGCGGTGTCCGCGATCTCGCCGATCCCGACCAGGGCGATGTCGCTGTGGGCCGCCGCGGTCAGCGCACCCTCCACGGAGCGGTCGTGGAGCAGGGCCACCTGGATGATCTCCGAGTCCACGATCGCCGGGGCGTGGAGGTATCCGACCCGGCTCCCCGGGTAGAGCGCCGCCACCTGTCCGACCAGCTCGTGCGCCTGGATGCCGGGTGCCTGGTCCCGCAGGCCGCCTGCCATCTGCACGATCATCAGGTCCGAGACGGCGCCCGGCACGAGGAACCGGACCACGGCGGCGAGGGTCTCGCCCCAGCCGAGGCCCACCCGCAGGCCGCTCCGGAGCAGCCCCGCGATGAACGACGCGGCCGTGGCGGCGAAGAGGTCCGGGTCCGCAGGATCGATGGCCGCCACGACGGCCCGCGACAGCCCGAAGCGCCCGGCAAGCCGGCGGCCGAGGTCCGCGTCCGAGCGCGCGGGGCAGGCGCTTCACTTGGGGATGCCTCAACAATCC
>JBAXFC010000382.1:0-4124 GCA_037140135.1 Chloroflexota bacterium | reverse complement strand
GTCGAGAGGCCCACGACCCAGGCGAGGCCCAGGATCGCGACCGCCGAGATGACGAAGACGACGGCGCCCTCGAGGCCGAGGCCGAACTTGGCGACGATCGCCACGATCGAGATGGCCAGGGTTGCCAGGACGGCGGTCCGGGCGACCGGCGAGAGCTCACCGAGCACGGGTACGCGCGAAGGGGTTCCGGTTGCATGTGACATGGGCGCAATCCTACGGGGATCGGGCCCGTCACGGGGATCGGGCCTGTCAGGATTCCCCGGCCGCGTAGAGCGCCCGGCGCGGGATCCCGGTGGCGGCCGCCACCCGCCTGGCTGCCTCACCGCGCGCCATCCCCTCCCCGATCAGGCGGGCGACCTCGGCCTCCGCGGCCGCGAGGGCATCGGTGGCGGCTTCCGCGGCGGCACCTGCGCCGGTCGAGCCGAGGCCCCAGCCCACCACGATGACAACCTCACCGCGCGCCGGGATCGTGCCCGCCTCGGCGGCCGCCGCAAGCTCGCCGAGCGGTCCGCGGGTGATGGTCTCGTGCATCTTGGTGAGCTCGCGGCAGACGGCACCCGGTCGGTCGGCGCCGCACGCGGCGGCGAGATCCCGGAGCGTGTCGGCGGTGCGGCCCGGCGCCTCGAACAGGACCGCGCCCCGCTCGTCGGCGGCGATGGCGGCCAGGCGCTCCTTGCGCTCGCGTCCGGATCGGGGCAGGAACCCCTCGAACGCCCAGCGGGGTCCAACCAGCCCGGCCCCGGCCACGGCGGCGAGCACGGACGAGGCGCCCGGGATCGGGACGACGACGCCGCCGGTCGCTGCCCAGGCGGCCACGAGACCTTCGCCGGGATCGGAGACGACGGGCGTCCCGGCATCGGTCACAAGCGCGAGATCCGCCCCGGACGCCAGGTGCGCGAGCAGCTCCCGCTCGCGGGCCGGGCCACTCTGCGCGTGGTAGCTCGTGGACCGGGTCGCGATCTCGTAGCGGTCGAGGAGGCGGTGGGTGACGCGGGTGTCCTCGGCCGCGATCAGCGGCACGGCGCGCAGCACCTCGATGGCCCGGAGCGTGACGTCCCCGAGGTTGCCGATCGGCGTGGCGACGATGTACAGGATCCCGCCGTCGCCCGTGGCGGGGGTCGTGCCGACCTTCGTCAGGACCGTGCCGCCGACCCGGGCCGGCGCCGCGGGTACAGGTAGTCCACGCCGGCGGTCCGCGGCCCGAGCTTCGCGATCGGCGGGACCTGGCGCTTGAACTCGGCCCCGGCCACCATCCGGTCCACGCGCTCCACGAGCGCCCGATCGAAGCCCATCGCCACGACATCCTCCACCGACCGGCGCTTGTCGATCCGCCAGAACAGCAGCCGGTCGAGCACCGGGTACGAGAAGCCGGCCTCGGTCTCGTCGGTCTGGCCGGGCCAGAGGTCCGCGGACGGGGCCTTGCGGATGACCGGCTCCGGGACGCCGATAGCGGCCGAGAGCTGGCGGACCTGGCTCTTGTACAGGTCGCCGATCGGGTTGAAGGCGCAGGCGGAGTCACCGAACAGGGTCGTGTACCCGATCAGCGACTCGGTCTTGTTGCCGGTGCCCACGACAAGGCCACGCCACCAGGCAGACCGGTCGTACAGGACCGACATCCGCATCCGGGCCATGAAGTTGCCCCGGCGCAGGGGTGCCGCCTCGAGGGCGTTTGTGCCGCCGGCACCCGCCTCGCCGTCCCGGCCGAAGTAGCCGTCCACCATGGCGGTGATCTCCACCACCTCGGCCGAGCAGCCCAGGTCCGCCACGACCAGCTCCGCGTCCCCGCGCGACTCCGGCGAGGAGGTCCGGTACGGGAGCATGACGCAGTGGAGGTTGGCCGCCCCGATCGCGTCCGCGACCAGGTACGCCACCAGGGCCGAGTCGATGCCGCCCGACAGCCCGAGCACCGCCTTGCCGAACCCCGCCTGCTCAAGCTGGCCGCGGATGAAGGCGCTGATCACGGACCGGGCGACGCCGGTGTCGATCGCGAGCTCGGCCGGCAGCTCGAACAGCGGGGTGGCGCCGGGCTCCGTCACGGGGTCACCGATATCGCCGGAGCGGCCGGGGTCGCCCGGGTCACGGAGCGGCGTCCACGTCGAAGCCCGGCGTCGAACCGGGCTCCGCGGTGGCATCGACGGCAAGACCGGATCGCTCCGCGATCAGGCGCCGCCACTCGCGGGCCACCAGCTCCGGGCGCTCGTCGCGCAGCAGCGGCAGGCCGATCCGCTCGCGGCGGACCTCGGCGAGGTCGATGTCGGCGAAGTAGAGCCCCTCCTCGAACATCGGCGCGGAGAAGAGCGCGGCACCGGTGGGTCCGATGACCTCCGAGCCGCCCCAGAACGAGAGGGACTCGTCCACGCCCACGCGGTTGCAGAACACGACGAACGACGTCGTCAGCTGCGCGTACGTCCGCATCAGCGAACGCCACGAGGTCGCGGTCCCGAGACCCACCTCGCTCGTCAGCGCGAGGTCACGCCCGGGCGAGGAGGAGACGTTGACCAGGATCTGCGCCCCGTCGAGCGCGAGCAGCTGCGGCGTGGAGAGGTGCCAGAAGTCCTCGCAGACCGCGAGGCCCACGCCCACGCCCAGCCGCGACGGCGTTGCGCGCACCATGTCGCCGGCCGCGAAGAACCGCCGCTCGTCGAACAGGCCGTAGGTGGGCAGGTGGATCTTGCGGTGGACGTGGCGGATCTCCCCGTCCTCGACCAGCGCCGCCGAGATGAACAGCCGGTGGTCCGCCGACTCCTCCACGAACGACACCACGGCCGACAGGCCCGAGGTCGCCTCGACCAGGCGGGCCAGGCGCGGGTCGTCGAGGCGCATGGCGACCTCGCCCGCGAGGTCCTGCAGCTGGTAGCCGGTGAGGCCCAGCTCTGGGAAGACGACGAGATCCGCATCGCCGGCGCGGGCGGCCTCGAGCAGCTCGAGGTGGCGCGCGAGGTTGGCCTCGAGATCCCCGAGGCGCGGCGCGACCTGGGCGAGGGCGATGCGGAGCGGTTGCACGCCCCTGAGTCTAGGCCTCCGGGGGCTCGTGCGGGGACGACGCGGGGGAAGCGCCTGCAGCCACCACCTCGGCGGCTCCCCGGCCCGTGGACTGCACCTGCTCCCGCGATCCCTCAACCTCCTCGGCGAAGTGGCAGGCCACCTCGTGCCCCGACGAGAGCTCCCGCAGGATCGGGGCCTCGGCCACGCACCGCTCGGGATTGCCCATCCGCTCGCGCAGCCAGCACCGGGTGTGGAAGTGGCAGCCCGACGGCGGGTTGACCGGGGACGGCACGTCGCCACGAAGGATGATCCGCCGGCGCCGGCGCTCCACCTTGGGGTCCGGGATCGGCACCGCGGACAGCAGTGCCACGGAGTACGGGTGGAGCGGCCGCGCGTTGAGCTCCCGAGACGGCGCCAGCTCCACGATCCGGCCCAGGTACATCACCGCGATCCGGTCGCTGATGTGGCGCACCACGGACAGGTCGTGGGCGATGAACAGGTACGTCAGGCCGAGCCGGTCCTGGAGACGCTCGAGCAGGTTGATGACCTGGGCCTGGATCGAGACGTCGAGGGCCGAGATCGGCTCGTCGGCGACGATCAGGTCCGGATCGAGGGCGAGCGCCCGGGCCACCCCGATCCGCTGGCGCTGGCCGCCGGAGAACTCGTGCGGGTAGCGGACCCCGTAGTCGGGGTTCATGCCCACGGTGCTCAGCAGCTCGCGGACGCGCTCCCGGCGTTCCTCCTTCGTGCCCACGTTGTGCACGTCGAGGGGCTCGCCGATCGTGGCACCCGCGGTCATCCTCGGGTTCAGCGACGCGTACGGGTCCTGGAAGATCATCTGGAAGCGGCGGCGGAGCTTGCGCAGCGCGGCGCCATCCACCGTGCTCACGTCCTGCCCGTCGAACAGGATCGAGCCCGCCGTGGGCTTGTAGAGCCGCACGATTGCGCGTCCCGTGGTGCTCTTGCCGCAGCCGGACTCCCCGACGAGACCCAGCGTCTCGCCGCGCTTGAGCGTGAACGAGACCCCGTCCACGGCCCGCACGTCGCCCACGTGGCGCTCGATCAGGAGCCCCTCGGAGATCGGGAACCAGACCTTGAGGTCGCGGACCTCGAGCAGCGTGTCGCCACGCTGGGCCGGC
>JBAXFC010000381.1:0-4125 GCA_037140135.1 Chloroflexota bacterium | reverse complement strand
AGGCAGACGAGCCCGATCATGTGCTCCTCGCCCGCGACCCCCGCCAGGACGGCCAGGGGACCGATCCGCCCCTCCGGCCCGAGGACGGGCCGCACCCGCTCCAGCGCCCGGAGCAGGGTCCGGGAGGCAAGGTGCTCCTCCGCGATCGACCAGCGGCCGGATCGCCAGTGCTCGCCGACCAGGGTCATCGCCGAGCGCAGGAGCCCGTCGAAGATCTCGGCCCGGCTCCCACCCTCGAGCGCGTGCTGCAGCGTCCAGCCGGCCAGCTCGTCGTCGCCGTCTGCGAGCAGGCCGGCGAGCAGCTCCGGAGACAGGGCGTCGCCGGTGACGCGGGCGGAGGCCGGATCGACCGGCGGCAATCTGAACGGGAGGTCGTCGCTCACGATGGCGACTCTAGCAAACCGCGGCATCCACCGGACCCCCCCTGCCCGGGGAAAGCGGTCCAGCGGGCTGTGTGATCCCGCTCGACGGCGACTAGACTGCCGCCATGTACCTTGACGCCCTCTCCTTCCTCGAAGACGAGCGAGACGCCCTCCGGCCCTACGAGGCCCTCCTGGACCTGAGCGACGAGCAGCTCGACACCGCTGTCGATGGAGCCGGCGGCTGGTCCGGCCGGGATCTCCTGGGCCACATCATCCTCTGGCAGGAGGCGGCGCTCGCGACCGCCAAGGAGCTTGCGGTCGGCTCGACGAGCCCGACCATGGAGCGGATCGAGGCCCAGTGGGCCGGCTCCGCCGAGGCCGGCGACGCGATGAACGCCGATGGGCTCGCCCGCTTCCGGGCCATGTCGATGGACGACGTGCGGGCGACGTTCCGGACGGTGGCCGGCGAGCTGCGCGGCTACCTCACCGTCGTGCCGGAGGTGCGCTGGATCAAGGACGCCGGCCACCAGGAGTACTTCTTCGGCGAGACGATGGCCCACTACGAGGACCACGCCAAGGAGCTTGCGGCGATCCTCGAGGGAGCCCGGCCGGCGTAGCCGGCGGCGGGCACGGAGCCGGATGCGCGTGGTGGCCAGGTCCGCATGGACGCCGGTTGCCCTGGGTGGTGCGGTGCTCGTGCTCGTGGTCGCCACGTGGTTCGACCACACGTATCTTCCCGACGCCCAGCACCACGCGCAGGCGACCTTCGACATGTCCGGGTTCACCGGGCCACTCGTGGCAGGATCGCTGGTGGTCGGCGGGTCGGTGCTGCTGCTCTGGTCCCTTGCCTGGCGAGCGGCCTCACTGGTCGTGGGGCTCGCGTACGTGATCGCCGGCGGCTTCATCGCCGCGCTGCCATGGCTGGCGATCACGCTCGCGTCGAGCCGCGAGGATGCGCCGCCGATCCTCCCGGAACCGCTGGTCCTCCCGCTCACCGACCTCTGGTTCGCGACGAGCGGCACGCTCAATGCCGCCGGATCGATCGCGGCGGCGATGCTGATCACGGGGATCGCCGTCCTGGTGCGCGGACGGCGATCCCGGATGGCCACGCCTGCAGGACCTGTCGCACCCGGAACCGAGGAGTCACGATGACCGACGGCAGCGGCAACGGCCGCATCCACGACATGGACGACATGGACGACGGGCTCGACGACGACACGCCCCTCACCGGGGACGAGGCGGAGGCTGCCGCCGCAGAGGCCGCCGAGGAGGCGGACGAGACGCTCGACGAGCGGGTCGAGACGACGATCGAGGACCTCGACGACGTCGAGCGCCATCGCGAGGGCGAGTCCGTCTCCTATTCGACCGGCGGCCGCGTGTTCGCGGTCCTGATGCAGGACGTGCTTGAGGTCGCGCTCGCGGGACCCGTGGCCGCCGCCGCCCTGCGCACGGCCGACACGATGGCGTCCACCCGGGGTGCGGGCTGGGTGGCGTTCACCCCAGAGGCCGTGGACCGGTTCACGCTCGATCGCGCCGAGGCGTGGGTGCGGGCGGCGCACCGGCGGGCTGCCGAGGCCTGAGGGCCGGACACGGAACGACCCCGGCGCGGGCCGGACACGGAACGACCCCGGCGCGGGCCGGGGTCGAAGGTGTGCATGCCATCGCCCGGATGACCGGGCGGGGATGGGACTAGCTCTGGGCGGACGCCAGGAGGCCCGTGAGGCCGAAGGCCGTCTCGAGCTGCTCGGCCGGCTTGAAGCCGACGACGCCCTGGGGCTGCTCACCCGGCTTGAAGCAGGCGATGGTGGGGATGCTCATGATCCCGAACGCCTGGGAGAGACGCGGGTTCTCGTCCACGTTGACCTTGACGACGTCCACGACGCCCGCGTACTTCGCCGCGAGTTTCTCCATCTCCGGCGCGACCATCTTGCAGGGGCCGCACCACACGGCCCAGAAGTCCACGACGACCGGCTTGTCGTTGTTGAGCACCTCCGCCTCGAACGTGGCGTCGGTGACGTCCTTGATGTTTCCCGCCATGGGGCGGCTCCTTTCCTCCGGACTGGCCGGTGACGCGAGATCGCCCCTCAGCGGGCGATGGCCTGCAGTAGCTGGTAGGCCTCGAGGACCCTGGGGTCGGCGAGGCGGTAGTAGACGGTGGACCCATCGCGACGGGCCGCGACGAGGCCGGCAGCGCGGAGCACCGCGAGGTGCTGGCTCATGTTCGGCACCTGGCAGCTGACCCTCGAGGCCAGCTCGCCCACGGAGGCCTCGCCGCCGGCGAGGGACTCGAGGACGCAGAGCCGCTTGGCATCTCCGAGCGCACGGGCGACGGCCGCGAAGCGGATCCGCTCGTCCTCGGTGTGGCTGCTGGTGGTGTCGATCACGTCGGTAGTCTGTCACTGGTTGCGCAAACGCGCAAGTCGTCGCCGCTTCGCCGCCCCGGGGCCCGGACGGCATACTCGTCCGGTGACCCGCAGCCCGATCTCGCTTGCCGCCATCCGCTCCACCCGGTCCGTGCTGGGCGACCGGATCCACCACACGCCGATGCTCTCGTCGGCCACGGCCGCGCAGGTCGCCGGGGCCGCGCGTGGCGTCCGCCTGGGCGACGACCGGCTCTATCTCAAGTCCGAGCACCTGCAGAAGACCGGATCGTTCAAGGCGCGCGCAGCGCTCGCGCGGATCTCGGGACTCACCGCCACCGAACGCTCGCGCGGCGCGATCACGATGTCGGCGGGCAACGCAGGCCAGGCGTACGCATGGGCTGCACGCGAGGCAGGCGTGCCGATGACGGTCGTGATGCCCGAGGGGGCGGTGCCCGCGAAGGTGGCTGCATGCCTTGCCTATGGTGCCGACGTGGTGACCCACGGGGCGCACGTGGGGGAGGCGCTCGTCCGGCTCGAGGAGCTGCGCGCGGAGCGAGGCCTCGTCTTCGTCCACCCGTATGACGACCCGGACGTCCTGCTGGGCAACGGCTCGTGCGGCCTGGAGATCCTCGACGAGCTGCCCGATGTCGATGTCGTCGTGGTCGGCGTCGGCGGGGGCGGCCTCATCGGCGGGGTGACCGTCGCGGTCCGGGAGACCCGGCCGCGGACCCGGGTCTTCGGCGTGGAGCCCGCCCGTGCCGACTGCCTGCGCCAGGCGCTCGATGCGGGCACCCCGGTCCGGATCACGCCCTCGAGCGTGGCGGACGGGCTCAACGGGCCGATCGCGGGCCGGCTCGCCTTCGACATCGCGCAGCGGTACCTCGAGGACGTCGTGGTGCTCGATGACGCGGCGATCCTGGCCGGGCTGCGCTTCTCGATCGAGCGGCTCAAGCAGGTCGTGGAGCCTGCCGGGGCCGCTGCGCTGGCCGCGGTGCTCACGGGTGTGATCCCGATCCGGGATGGCGAGCGGGTGGCCGTGATCCTGTCGGGGGGCAACGTGGCGGTGGACCGGCTCGGGGAGCTCCTGGCGGCAGCGGGACTGCTCACCGGCGCGCCGGCGGCTTCGCCCGGGTCGATCGCGTCGCCGGGTCCAATCGCGTCGCCGGGTTCGACGGCGACGGGCGGATGACCACGCCGGGGGGCTGGTCCCACCGGTTCGGGACGGGAGCCGAGCCACCGCCCCTGCCGCCTTCCGCCGCCGGTCGCTTCCATTACGACGGAGCGTTCATCGGTCCGCTGCGCCCTCCGGCGCCTCCTGAGCCGCCCCCGGTGCTGGGACCGGACGGTCTCCCACTGCCGCCGGTCACCCAGGATGTCCTGGCGCTGCCGCTGGGGACGAA
>JBAXFC010000380.1:0-4129 GCA_037140135.1 Chloroflexota bacterium | reverse complement strand
CGACCTCACCGCTGGAGCGCCTGGCCGCCAACGAGCGGCCGGCGGCCTCGCCGGTAGCGCCGCGCCGCCGGACCGACGAGCCCCTGATGCTCTCGTTCTACGCCATTGACGACTACCTGACCTGCCCGCTCAAGTACAAGTACGCCCACCTGCTCCGGGTGCCGATCGCCCCGCACCACTCGATCATCTACGGCTCGGCGCTCCACGCGGCGGTCAGCGAGTTCCACAAGCGCCATGCCCGCGGCGAGGTGATGCCGCAGGAGGCGCTGAACGCCGTGTTCGAGGCGGCCTGGACGTCGGACGGGTTCCTCTCCCGGGAGCACGAGGAGGCTCGCCAGGACGCCGGCCGGGAGGCTCTGCGCCGGTTCCGGGACGAGCAGCTGCGCCCGGGCGCGGTGATCCCCGCCTTCGTCGAGCGCGACTTCAGCTTCATGCTCGATGGGGACCGGGTGCGTGGCCGCTACGACCGGGTGGACATCATCCCCGCGATCGACTCCGGCGGACTGCTGGAGCCCGCGGTCGCACGCGAGCCCGTCGGGGGCACGGACCACGTGGAGCCCACGCTGTTCGAGGCGGCCGAGCGCGTGATCATCACGGACTACAAGTCGTCCGACGTGCGGGATCCGGCCAAGGCCAGGGAGCGCGCGAAGTCGTCCCTGCAACTCCTGATCTACGCGATGGGCTACGAGGCGATGACGGGCCGCCTGCCGGACGCGGTGGCGCTCCACTTCCTGGATTCGGGCCTGGTGGGCACCGCGTCCGTGGACCGCAAGCGGATCGACAAGGCGCGCGAGCAGATCCGGACGGCCGCCGCGGGGATCCGGGCGCGCGAGTTCGGGGCAAAGCCGGACTACCTCGCCTGCGGCTACTGCGCCTTCCGGGGGATCTGCCCCTCGAGCGCGAGCTCCCGCTGACCCATGGACGCCATGACCCTGGACGATCAGGCCGGGATCGCCGCCGTGCTCTCCGGTGCGGTGTCCGGTGCCGTCGTGGAAGCGGACAACCTCGCGGTGCTGGCCGCGCTGCCGGACGGGTGCGTGGACCTCGCCTACGCGGACCCGCCGTTCGCCGCCGGCGGCGCCCGGCGCCTGGAGAGCATCCGGACCGGGGCCGGAGAGCTGGCCCGGACGGGGTTCGCGGGTCGCGCCTACCGCTACGAGGTCGTGAGCGACCACGCCTTCCCGGACGACCTCCCGCTCGACGAGCACCTCGCGGTGCTCCGGGCCCGGGTCGAGGAGATCCACCGGGTGCTGGCGCCGCATGGGTCGCTCTACCTGCACGTGGACTGGCGGACCGCGCACCACGTCCGGCTCCTGCTCGACGAGGTGTTCGGCGCGGAGCGGTTCCTCAACGAGCTGGTCTGGGCGTACGACTACGGCGGACGTGCCCGGGACCGCTGGCCGCGCAAGCACGACACGATCCTCTGGTACGCCAAGACCGACACCTGGCGCTTCGAGCGGGACGCCATCGACCGGATCCCGTACATGGCGCCGGGCCTGGTCGGGCCGGAGAAGGCCGCGCGGGGCAAGCTGCCCACCGATGTCTGGTGGATGACCATCGTGCCGCCGGCGTCCGCGGAACGAACCGGGTACCCCACCCAGAAGCCGGTCCGGCTCCTCGAGCGGATCGTCGCGGCGTCCTCGCGTCCGGGCGATGTCGTGCTCGACCCGTACGCGGGCTCGGGCACGACCGGCGTGGCCGCCGCGCGCCTTGGGCGGCGATGGATCCTCGTGGACCGCAACGCGGCGGCCGTCGAGATCGCGCGGGCCCGGCTCGCGGCCGAGGAGGGGAGGCGACGATGATCGAGGCGGTGACCCTGGACTTCGGCAACACGCTGGTGCCGGTGGCGGCCGCCGGTTTGCGGGGCGTGGTCTCGGTCACGGCGCGCGAGATGGCGGAGCGCTTCGGACGGTTCGCGGTGGAGGACGTGCTCGCGGCCTGGCACGAGGAGCGGGAGCGCCAGTTCCGCGAGGAGGTGCCCCGGTTCCGCGAGGTGGACCTCGCCCAGCGGGTGGTGCGGATCCTGGCGCGGTTGCGCGGGATGGCGCCGCCGCCCCCCGAGATCGCATGGGACGACGAGGCGGCGGCGCGGCTCTCAACCCCGGACGAGACCGCGCACGCGGTGGACGTCTACTCGCGCGCCTTCATCGAGGCGCTTCCCCCGGATCCCGCCGCCATCGGGGTGCTCCAGGCACTCGCGGGCCGGTACCGGGTTGGGATCCTGTCCAACTGGCCGCTCGCGGTCACGATCGACCGGTATGCCGATGCCCGCGGCTGGATGCCGTACCTGCACGCGGTGGTGGTGAGCCAGCGCGTGGGGACGATCAAGCCGCACCCTGCGATCTTCGAGGCGGCCCGGTCCGCGCTGGGCAACCCGGAGCCCGTCTCGATCTGCCACGTGGGCGATGACTGGGCCGCGGACATCGTGGGTGCCAGGGAGGCCGGCTGGCGGGCGGCCTGGCTGGCCATACGGCCCGAGGACTCACCGCTCCCGGGTTCCGAACGGGACGACCGCGTGCAGGCGGACCTTGTCGTCCACGGCCTCCACGAGCTGCCCGAGGCGCTCGCGTCCCTCGACGCCTGAGCGCGCGCCGGCCGCCTGCTGCCCGACGCTGAGCCCGAGCGTCACGGGTCCGCAGCCCTGGAAGCCGGGTCCACCCTCACCGCCCCCGACGGACACCTGGTCGCCCTCCCGTGCCACCGGCCAGATGACGCGCACGAGGGTCAGCGCCCCTTCCTCGCGGGTCACCCGGTAGCCGAACGGCCAGCCCACCGCAACGACCCGGCGGTCTGGCACGGACGCGATCGCGAGGGTGCCGTCCTGCTCCACCAGCGTCCCCTGGAGCAGGGCCGTCGGGCAGCCGCCGGGACTCGCAGTCACCAGCCCGAACAGCAGGAGCAGCGCCCCGCCCAGCACGGCGAGCGGCGCGAGGACCGCTATCACCTTGCGCATGTCTCACCCCTTTGCCGCATTGTGCACCGCACGGGCCCGGGTGCTGGTCATGACGGGGTTCCGCCGGGAGCAGCCGGGTGGGTAGACTCGGACGCGATGGAGACGCGCGACCGGATCATCAACCTGGCCCTGCTGGGCCTTGCCGTGGTGGCCTGGATCCTGGTCGGCATCCTCGTCACGACCAAGGACCCCTACGCCGACCCGATGGCCGGCTACATCGGCGCCCTCATGATCGGCCTCACCGTGGGCCTCACCTGCGCGCCGCTGGCCTGGCTGCTCGTCTTCGCCCGCCACCGGCGGATCGCGTTCCAGGGCGACTGGGCGAAGGCCGGGCGCCGGGGTGCCTGGATCGGGCTGTTCGTGACCATCCTCGTGGTGCTGCGGCTGGTGGACGCCTTCCAGTTGCCGATCGTGATCTTCCTCGCCGCCATCTTCGTCGTGGCGGAGCTGACCCTCTCCGCCGAACGCTAGGAGCCTGCCGATGTCGCGCCTCACCGAGATCCCTGCCGCAGGGCCCTTCGCCGATGCCAAGGCCAGGGCCGCCGCCGCCGTCGAGGCCGCCCGGGACGAGATCCTCGACCTCTCCCACAGGATCCACGCCAACCCGGAGCCCGCGTTCGAGGAGGTCAAGGCGGCCGCCTGGGTTGCCGAGGCCATCGCGCGCCACGGGTACACCGTCGAGGCGCCGGCCGGGACGCTTCCCACCGCCGTCCGCGGCCGGCTCATCGGCGGCAAGGGCCCCGACGGTCCCCGGATCGGCGTCCTCGCCGAGTACGACGCGCTCCCGGGCCTCGGCCACGGCTGCGGCCACAACACGATGGCCTCGTCGGGTGTGGGCGCTGCGATCGCGCTCGCGGCCATCCGTGACGAGTGGGCAGGCGAGGTCGTGTTCCTGGGCACCCCGGCCGAGGAGCGGGGGAGTGGCAAGGAGTACATGCTCAACGACGGCCTGTTCGAGGGTCTCGACGCAGCGCTCCTGTTCCACCCGTCGGACATCGACCGGGTCGAGATCGCGCCGCTGGCGTCCGAGGACGTCACCGTCATCTTCACCGGGTTCCAGAGCCACGCCGCCTCGGACCCGTGGATGGGCCGCAACGCCCTCGACGCGATGATCTCGCTGTTCGTCTCGGTGGGCCTCTGGCGCCAGCAGCTGCCACTCCACACCCGCGTCCACGG
>JBAXFC010000379.1:0-4136 GCA_037140135.1 Chloroflexota bacterium | reverse complement strand
GATCGCCATCGGCCGACTCCGCCGGGCGCCCGGCGGAGTCGGCCGATGGCGATCTCCTCGACGCGCTGCCAGTCCACGAGCCCCGCGCGGCGCGCCGAGTGCTCGAGCCGGCGGCCGGCGACGGTGATCGCGGCTCCCGCCACGGCACCCACGATGAACCCGGCCTGCCAGAGGCGCGCGTCGGAGATGCGGACCCCGCCGCCGTGCGCCGACCGCGGCCGGGCCGGCATCAGGCGAGCGTCTCGAGCTCGACCGCCTCCACGTCCGGGAAGGCCTCGCCGAACATCCGCGACGCGATCGACCGGAACAGCTCGACATCGCCGGTGGTGAGCTGGACGTGGACGGGCGGTGCGCCGTACACCTCGGCGGGTCGGGAGTGGCCGGCGGCGCCGGGGTCCGCGGCCGTGCCGCGCGTGGTGCCCGGCGCCTCGAGCGCGTTGACCGAGAGCAGCTCGGCGAGGGTTGCGGCGGTGGCGGTCGCGGAGTCCACGATCGCGACCCGGTCCCCGACGCGCGAGGTGAGGATCTGGCGCAGCAGCGGGTAGTGCGTGCAGCCCAGGAGCAGCGTGTCGATCTTCGCGGACGGCGGCCTCGGGAAGACGAACTCCCCTGCCCCGTCGCGCTCGCCGAGGAGCGGCGCCAGCTCCTCCTCCACGACCGCCTCGAGCTCCGGGCCGGACAGGATGCCGGCCTCGACCATCGGCACGAAGCGCGGGGTCGCGTGCTCGTAGACCTCGACCGCCGGGTTCTCGTCCTTGATCGCGTTGAAGTAGGCGTGGCTGCGGACCGTGGCCGGGGTGGCGATCACGCCGACGCGCCGGTTGCGGGTGGCCAGGGCAGCGGCTGCCGCACCCGGCCGGACGACGCCGAGGACGGGCAGGTGGTACCGGGCGCGGAGGTCCCGCAGGGCCACCGCGGTGGAGGTGTTGCAGGCCACGACCAGCGCCTTCACGTCGCGCCTGGCCAGCTCGTCGAGCGCCTCCATCGAGAAGCGGCGGACCTCGTCGTCACTGCGGACGCCGTACGGGGCGCGCGCGTTGTCACCCAGGTAGATCGTGGACTCGTGCGGGGAGCGGCGCAGGATCTCGCGCAGGACGGTGAGGCCGCCGACGCCGGAATCGAAGACGCCGATGGGTCGCGGGTCTGACACTCGCGGGCTACCGCCTGGCCGCGGAGGAGCCCGAGGGCGCGGCCCCGGTGCCCATCAGGTCGCGAGCCGCGCGCTGCACGTCCAAGGTGATCTGGGCGGTCGCATCGGCGAGGACGAACGGGATCCCCTCGTTGTTGGCACGCACGACCAGGGCCCCGCCGGAGCAGACGCTGTGCTCGGGCACCCGGCCGAGGGCGCGCACGAGGACCTCGGGGTCGAAGCCGCCCGTGGAGTCCGAGCGGTTCACGAGGTAGCGGACCTTGGCGGGCTGGTAGCCGATCATCCGGAAGGCGTCCGCCATCACCATCGTGCTGTGGATCGCCGTGGAGTCGTAGGTGAGGATCTCGAGGACGGTGTCCGACGCGTCGAGGAAGGCGAGGTTCACGTCGTTGATGACGGCCGGCGTGTCCACGAGGACCACGCCGTAGACCCGGCGCAGCAGCGACAGCGTCTTCTCGAGGTCCCGGACGGTGACCATCTCGGCCATCTCCACGCGCGGTGGGGCCAGCAGGATGTCGATCCCGGAGGGGTCCCGCCACAGGACATCGGCAAGATCGGACTCCTGGATCCGGTCGGTGGGCAGGTCGAGCAGGCTCGGGGCCTCCATCGGCACCTTGAGCAGCGCGCGCAGGTCGCCGAACTGGAGCGAGCCGTCGATCAGGACCGTGCGGTGGCCCAGCTGCCCGATGGCGACCGCGAGGTTGAAGGCGAGGGTCGTCTTGCCGACGCCGCCCTTGGGGGCGAAGACCGTGATCATCCGCGCCGTGCCGCGGTTCTCGGAAATCTGCGCAGCCTGGTACGCCTTCTGCACGCCCATCACGAGCTCGTAGCCGGTGAACGGCATTGAGAGCACGCCGTGGACGCCGTTGTACCGGTCCACCGTCACGGGCTGCTGGGGCACCGTGAGCACGATGATCGGGACGCCCGTCGCGGCCTGGTTGATCTGGGCGACGAGCGCCATGCCCTTGATCCGGCCCTGGAGCAGCGCGTCAACGATGACGACGTCCGGACGCAGCTCCGAGATGATGCCGAGCACCCGGGAGCCGTCGCTGACGACATCCAGCAGCTTGATCGTGGACTGCGAGTTGAGCAGCCCGCGGATGTACTGCGCGACCTGTGGGACGTCCTCGATGACGAGGAGGCGGATCTGATCCGACATCGGTCCGACGATACCATGCGGCCCGGTCCACAGACCTCGCGCAGGAGGGTTCCGGGGACCTGTCAGGGGCGCCGCGCGACCATGACGACCCGCTCCGCGCCGGGACCCAGGTCGCCCAGCTCGTAGTCCCCCGCGAGCGTCTCGACCTCCAGCCCGGCGGCCTCCGCGAAGCTGACCAGGTCATCCGGGGTCACGAGTCGCAGGCGGTCCAGGCGGACCCACCGGACCGCAGGCTCCCCGGCGAGGCCTTCCTCGAAGATGGTCGTGAGACGGACCGACGAGGCGGTCGAGTCCCAGGCGGCGGAGCCGGTCTTGGTCACGGTCCTGCCGCTGTCCGGATCCTCGCGGACCCACTCCAGCACCATCCGTCCGTCGTAGCGGGCGAGGTCGTCCGCGTCCGGCAGCCAGGCGTCCACCATGGCGATCCCGCCGGGCGCGAGATGGGCCGCAAGCGTGGCGACGGCGGCGGCCTGGCCGGCCCGGGTGCCCATCAGGAAGATGGAGTTGAGCGGGATGAACGCGAGGCCGAAGGTGCCCGCACCCGCCAGCCGGATGGTCCGCGCATCGCCCTCCACCAGCGCCAGGCGGCGCGTGACGGCCTTGCCGGCGGCGTCCGCAGTCCGGCGGGCGCGCTCGAGCATCGCCGGATCGAGGTCCACGCCGGTGACCGTGTGGCCGTCCTCGGCCAGGGGCACGGCCAGCCGCCCGGAGCCCACGGCCAGCTCGAGGATCGGACCCTTGCGCCGGGCCGCGAGCGCGAGCAGCAGGTCGAGGTCCCCCGGATCCTCCGAGAGGTCCAGGTCGTAGAGGCGGGCCAGGGCCTCGGCCGCGGTCTCGGTCATCGGCGGTCGGGGCGCTCGTGGCGGATCGTGTGGCCGTCGAGGCGCTTCTTGGCCAGCGCGGAGATCGCCTCGAGCGCCACGCGGTTGGCGGCCATCGCGGTCACCTCGGCGTGGTCGTAGGGCGGGCTCACCTCCACGATGTCCATGCCCGCGATCTCCACCGCACCCGCGATCCGGCGGACGGCTCGCAGCAGCTCCCGGGGCAGGAAGCCGCCGGGCTCCGGGGTTCCGGTGCCTGGGGCGCTCCCGGGGTCGATGACGTCGATGTCCACCGAGATGTAGATGGAGTCCGGGCCGTCGAGCGCCTCGGCGATGGCGTCGTCGATGACGGCCTCGGCGCCGCGCTCCTCCACCTCGCGCATGAGGTGCCAGCGCAGCTCGTGCTCCTTCATCCACTCGAAGGTCTCCACCGGCGGCCAGTAGCCGCGGAGGCCCACCTGGACGAAGTTGCGGCCCTTGACCGCGCCGCTCTCGATCAGGCGGCGCATCGGCGTCCCGTGACCCGCGAGCACGCCCCAGTCCTCGTTGGCGGTGTCGGCGTGGGCATCGAAGTGGACGATGCCGATGGAGCCGGGCCTGCGGACCTCGGCGACCGCGGTGGCCGACGGCCACGTGATCGAGTGGTCGCCACCGAGGATGATCGGGATGGCGCCGGTGGAGGCCACCTCGTGGACCTTCTTGTAGATGAAGGCGTGCGCGCGGTCGATCCAGGCCGGGATGATGTTCGCGTCGCCCGCGTCCACGACATCGAGGATCTCGAACGGCTCGACGCCCAGCGCGAGGCTGTGGATCGAGCCACTCGTGTACTGGGCCTCGCGGATGGCCCGCGGGCCGAAGCGGGCGCCGGGGCGGTGGCTGACGGCGTCGTCGAACGGCGCGCCGACGATGGCGATGTCGGCCTTGCGGGCGGCGAGGGCGGCCGCATCGGGGACGTACGGCAGCTTCATGAACGTCGGCATGCCGACGTACGTGGGCAGGTCGAAGT
>JBAXFC010000378.1:0-4137 GCA_037140135.1 Chloroflexota bacterium | reverse complement strand
CCCGCCCAGCCGATCCTGGCCGGCATCGATGCCGGCCAGGATCGGCTGGGCGGGGTCCGCGGAGGTCACGACGCCATGATCGTGCAGGGGCGGCGCGGGCGTGTTGCAGTCCGGCGTCCGGCTGTGCCCAATAGCACAGACGTTCTGTGGACAACCTCGGCTGAGCCTGTGCACCAACGGGCGCGGGGATGTGGAAGAACGGCCCTCGAAGGTGGAGGAACGGGCCGCCGGCGTGGACCGGCGGCGGCCGGCTCGATGGACGGCGAAATCAACATGTTGCGATCCGACCCATGGTCGGACCACTACATCTTGTGGTTTGGGGCTTGACCCGGCCAATCCGGGGTCGTACAGTTTGCCGGTCGCCCCAACGCCGGACGACCGCTCGAGCCCATCGCGAACGTGGTCCAGGAAACCACGGACAGGCTCGAGATGGACCGGCGGCGGATCGATCCGACGGACGGTCCCGCAGCTACCGGTCACCCCATCCACGTGACCGCGGAGCTGCCAGCCGGACGGAGCTCCTGTCCACGCTGAGACCCGCCCGGCACCCGGGTCGAAGACCGCGCAGGAACCCCCATCCGGGCCGTCGGCTAGCTGGCGAGGTCCCGTGCGAGCGCGGGATGCGGAGGAGTGCAACAGGCATGGCGCACGTTCAGGATGTGGTCCCGGTGATGGACGAGAAGTCGGCGCCCAAGGCGCGAGCCAAGGCCGGCAGCAAGGCGGCCGCCACCCGCAAGGGGCTCGGCGGCACGTACGGCGCCAGCTTCACCGGCGAGGGGACGCGCGGGCTCACGTTCGAACGGCGCTGGACGCGCCCGGGCGTGCACCCGTACGACGAGATCTCCTGGGAGTACCGGACGGCCGGCATCTCCAGCGAGACCGGCAAGACCGTCTTCGAGCAGAAGGACGTCGAGGTGCCGACGTTCTGGAGCCAGCTCGCCACCAACGTCGTCGTCAGCAAGTACTTCCGCGGCCATGTCGGCACGCCGGAGCGCGAGCACAGCGTCAGGCAGCTGATCGACCGCGTCGTCAACACGATCGCCGCCTGGGCCGAGACCCAGCGCTACTTCGCCACGGACGAGGACCTGGCCGCGTTCCAGGCGGAGCTGACCCATCTCCTGGTCCACCAGAAGATGAGCTTCAACTCGCCGGTCTGGTTCAACGTCGGGATCGAGGCGCGGCCGCAGTGCTCCGCGTGCTTCATCAACTCGGTCCAGGACAACATGGGCAGCATCATGGACCTCGCCAAGACCGAGGCCATGCTGTTCAAGTACGGCTCGGGCGCGGGGGTCAACCTCTCCCCCATCCGCTCGTCCAAGGCCAGGATGTCCGGCGGTGGCGTCGCGTCCGGCCCGGTCAGCTTCATGCGCGGCTACGACGCGTTCGCGGGCGTCATCAAGTCGGGCGGCAAGACCCGCCGCGCGGCCAAGATGGTCATCCTCGATGTCACCCATCCCGACATCATCGATTTCATCAACTCCAAGGCCAGCGAGGAGAAGAAGGCCTGGGCCCTGATCGAGCAGGGCTACGACGCCTCCTACACCGGCGAGGCCTACGGCAGCATCTTCTTCCAGAACGCCAACCACAGCGTCCGCGTCACCGACGACTTCATGCGCGCGGTGGAGCAGGACGCCGACTGGACCACGGTCGAGGTCTCCGACGGCCAGCCCACCGGCACCTTCAAGGCCCGCGACATCTTCCACAGGATGGCCGAGGCGGCCCACCTCTGCGGTGACCCGGGCATCCAGTACGACACCACCATCAACGACTGGCACACGAGCCTGGCGACGGACCGCATCTATGCGTCCAACCCGTGCTCGGAGTACATGTTCCTCAACGACACGGCCTGCAACCTCGCGTCGCTGAACCTCATGAAGTTCGTGATGGCGGACGGCGAGTTCGATGTCGACGCCTTCCGGTTCGCCGCCAAGGTCACGATCACCGCGCAGGAGATCCTGGTCGACAACGCGAGCTACCCCACGGTCAAGATCGAGGAGAACAGCCACCGCTACCGGCCGCTCGGGCTCGGCTACGCCAACCTCGGCGCGCTGCTGATGAACCGCGGCCTGGCCTACGACTCGGACGAGGGCCGCGCCTACGCGGGCGCCATCACGGCGCTGATGCACGGCGAGGCCTATCGCCAGAGCAGCGTCATCGCCCGGGACCACGGCGGTGCCTTCGTCGAGTACGACGTCAACCGGGAGTCGTTCCTGCGGGTCATCCGCAAGCACCGCGACGCGGCGTACACCCTGCCCGAGACCGGCGTCCCGCAGGCGATGCTCGAGAACGCCCGCAACCTCTACGACGAGGTCCTCGAGCTCGGCGAGCAGAACGGCTACCGCAACGCCCAGGTGACCGTGCTGGCCCCCACCGGGACCATCGCGTTCATGATGGACTGCGACACCACCGGCATCGAGCCCGACATCGCGCTCATCAAGTACAAGAAGCTCGTCGGCGAGGGCTATCTCAAGATCGTCAACCAGACGGTCCCGGCGGCCCTGCGCAAGCTCGGCTACTCCCCGTCCCAGGTCGAGGAGATCATCGCCCACGTCAACGAGCGCGAGACCATCGAGGGCGCCCCGGGCCTGAACCCTGCGCACCTGCCGGTCTTCGATTGCGCGTTCAAGCCGATGAACGGCGAGCGGTCCATCCACTACATGGGCCACATCCGGATGATGGGCGCGGTCCAGCCGTTCCTGTCGGGCGCCATCAGCAAGACCGTCAACATGCCCGAGTCGGCCACGGCCGAGGAGATCGAGACGGTCTACCTCGAGGGCTGGCGCGAGGGCCTCAAGGCCATCGCGATCTACCGCGACGGCTCCAAGCGCAGCCAGCCGCTCTCCACCGGCAAGAAGAAGGACGAGGGCACGGCCGAGGACCATGAGACCATCGAGAGCCTGCGCAAGCAGCTCGCGGCGGCCCAGGTCGAGGCCACCAAGCCGCACCGCCGCCGCCTGCCGGCCGAGCGTGCTGCGGTCACCCACAAGTTCGATATCGCCGGCCACGAGGGCTACATCACCGTCGGCCTGTACCCGGATGGGGCGCCCGGCGAGATCTTCCTCAAGATGGCCAAGGAAGGCTCCACGATCAGCGGCCTGATGGACACGCTGGCCACCTCGGTGAGCCTGGCCCTCCAGTACGGCGTGCCGCTCAAGGACGTGGTCAACAAGTTCGCCCACGTGCGGTTCGAGCCTTCCGGTTTCACCGGCAACCCGGAGATCCCGATCGCCAAGAGCCTCGTGGACTACATCTTCCGCTGGATGGGCTCGCGGTTCCTGCCGGCGGACGACAAGGGCGCGCTGGGGCTCATCGACCGCTCGGCGTTCGTCTCCGAGGCCCCGTCCGCGTTCGGCGCGTCCGCACTCCGGCCGCGGGCCGACGAGGGCATCACCGCCCAGTCCGAGGCGTTCGCCCCGGTCCCGGCACCCGCCCCGTCATCCTCGGACGACACGGCGCGCGGAAGCGTCGCCGCCGCGGCTCCGGCCGCGCCGTCGATCAGCGTGAGCGTGGTCAAGACAAGCGAGCTCGCGGTGGTCGCGAGCAACAGCGGCGCCACGGGCGCCAGGCGGACCCTGGACTCGTTCACCGGGTCGCTCGGCGGCTCGATGAGCGGCCCCAAGGTTGCCTTCGCGGCCCAGGCGGACGCCCCGTCCTGCGCCGAGTGCGGCTCGATCATGGTCCGCAACGGGTCCTGCTACAAGTGCCTCAACTGCGGCTCCACGAGCGGCTGCAGCTGATCCAACCCTGATCCCAGCGGGCTGCCGAAGCCCCGGACCGCAAGGTCCGGGGCTTCGTGCTTGTGCGGGGTACGATCGGGCTGAAGCGGAACCGCGCCACCGGTTCCCGAGGAGGGAGGAGAGGCGATGCGAGGCGCGCAGGCATCGACCCGTCGCGGGGTCGGCCGGGTTGCCGTGCTTCTTGGGATGGCCGTGCTCATGGGTGCCTGCAGCGCCTCGCCCCAGTCGGGCTCCACCGAGACGCAGGCTCCGACCACCTCGACCGGGGCGCCCGCGAACCCGACGGCGGGACCGACCGTTCCGGCCGCAGCCACGACAACCCCCTCACCCTCGACAACCCCGGCAGTCGCCCCTACGGACGCCCCCATCCCGGCGCCCACCGCCGCACCCTGGACGGGAC
>JBAXFC010000377.1:0-4192 GCA_037140135.1 Chloroflexota bacterium | reverse complement strand
GTTTAGCAAACGTCCGGCCACTGGCAAGCCGGAAATACCAAAATCTGCCATTTTTGCGCATTTTTTTTCTTTTACCCGTGGTTGCGAGGGTTTTTCCGGGGTGGGGGAGTCGGTTGGGCTCGCCGACGGCGACTCGGACGGCGACGGGCAGGCCACCGGGGTCGCCAGCGGGTCCACCGTTGCCAGCGGGTCGATCGACGCCGACGGATCGGGCGACGCGCATGGATCGGTCGAGGGGGAGGGCGACGGCGAGGCGCAGCCCGCGCCACCGCCCAGGAGCGGACCCCAGGACTTGCCGTACGGGTTGAACGCCCCGTTGAAGAAGTACGAGATCCGCGTCCCCTGGGCCGGGTTCCGGGTTCCGGGTCCCTTGGCCGCACGCTTGAGCCACGCCTGGTCCGCGGCCATCCACGAGCCGTAGTCCTTCTCGAAGCCCGCGGCCTGGAGCACGGCCTCGCCGCAGCGCTGGTCCGCCGGGAGCCCGCCCTTGGGAGCGGTGCCCGGCAGGAACAGCTCGGTGATGCTCTTGCCGCCGGCGTCCGCGGCAAGGCCCGTCCACGGATCCACGGCAACCTGTTCGAGCGTGGACGGCTTCGCGAACCCGTTGATGCTCCAACCGGCCGTGGCGTCCTCGAGGAAGCCCTGCCAGACGTAGGTGGTCACGTCGATCGAGAACAGCGGGGCGCCGGACGTGGAGACCAGCGAGTTGTCGGAGTTGCCGTTCCAGGCGCCGACGGCCAGCGCGTACTCGCCGCTCGCGCGCTCCTTGGCCGATGGGGCGCCGATGTAGCCGTAGGCGTTGAGGTCCTTGGCGTCGTTGTTGGTGCCGGTCTTGAGGGTTGCCGGGCGCCGCTTGCCGCCGTCGGTGATGGCGAACTTGCCCCAGTACGGATTCTGCTTGGGGTCCGTGTTGCCGGCCAGGATGTCGGTCACGATCGCCGCCGAGCCCGCCTCGATGGCCTGGGTGTTGCCCGCGCCCTGCGGGTCGCCGGTCACGTCCATGCCGCCCGCCACGCCTTTGATCTCGAGGATCGTGGTCTGCGGGACGAGGACGCCGCCGTTGGCGAGGGTTCCATAGGCGCGCACGAGGTCCTTGGGGTGGACCTCCTCGACGCCCAGGGCGAACGCCAGGCCCGCCTCGGCCGTGTCGGCGCGGAAGACGACGCCCATGTCCTGGGCCGTCTTCTGGACGTTCGCGTTGCCGATCACCGCCATCGACTTGACGGCCGGGACGTTGAGCGAGAAGCGGAGCGCGTCGCGGACGCGGAGCGGGCCGCGCTCGAGCATGTCCGCGTCGGTCGGGGTGTAGCCGCCGCCGAAGTCGGTGACGACGTCCATGAACATCGAGGCCGCGGTGATGCTCCGGTTGTTGATGCCGGTCCCGTAGACGATCGGCTTGAAGGCGGATCCGGGCTGGCGCCAGCCGTCGGCGAGCACGTCGAAGCGGGGCTGGAACTTCTTGTTCGCCTTGGTGGAGGTGGGGTCGGCCGAGCCCTGGTAGGCGAGGATCTGGCCGGTCTGGTAGTCGATCGCGATCAGCGCGCCGTTGCGCAGGCTCTTGCTCCGCAGGTTTGCCATCCACGGCTCGTAGCTCAGGCCGAGCGCCTTGGCAGCCTGCTTGGGGTTGGCCGCGTGGGGGACGATGGCTGCGGCCTTGACCCACTTCTCGGCCAGCCCCTGGAGGCGCATGTCGATGGTGGTGATGACCTGCAGGCCGCCGCGCTCGAGCTGCGGGCAGGTGTCCACGCCGTCGCCGCAGAGGGTGTTGGTGAGCTCGCGCCGGACCTGCCACACGAACTGCGGCAGCCTCCAGGTGTTGGAGCGCTGGGGTGCCAGGACGACCTTCTCCGCGATCGCCGCCTCGAATTCCGCGGGCGTGTAGGTGGTGCCCGTCAGCGGCAGCGGCAGGGACCGCTCCATCTGCGCGAGGACCTGGTTGCGACGCGCGACGATCGCGGTGTCGGGGGGCACGACCAGCTGGGTCTTCGTGCAGGTCTCGTCGGTCTGCGCGGGATCCACGCATTCCTCGACGGCGTTCTGGACCAGGTCGTATGAGGACGGCGCCTTGGGCAGCGCGGCCAGGATCGCGGCCTGGGCGAGGGTGAGGTCCTTGAGCCCGACGCCGAAGTAGGCCTGGGCGGCGGCCGCCACGCCGTACGACTCGTTGCCGTAGTAGTTCTGGTTCAGGTACGCGGCCATGATCCGCTGCTTGCCCTCCACGCCCGGGTAGGCCTGGGTCACGCGGATCGACTGGATGATCTCCTTGACCTTCCGGTCGAAGGTCTGCTGGACCTGGGCCGACCCGTCCGAGGAGAGCAGGCGCTGGCGGACGAGCTGCTGGGTGATCGTGGAGGCGCCGCGGGGCCGGCCCAGGATGGCGTCACGTGCGGCTGCGAGGATCCCCACCGGGTCGACGCCGCTGTTGTCCCAGAAGGTGCGGTCCTCGATGGAGGTCGTGGCGTCCACGAGGACGGGCGGCAGCTCCGCGTAGGTGACCGTCTGGCGGTTGTAGTCGCCGAAGCGGGCAAGATCCACCGTGCCGGTCCGGTCGTAGATGACCGACTGCTCCGGCAGCTCCACCTTCTCGAGCAGCGACGGATCCGGCAGCCCCTGGCTGGCGCCGACGAAGACGTTGACGGCCATCACGGCGACGGTGCCGCCGAGCAGGGTGAACGCGGCGAAGAGCACCAGGCCCATCGTGGCTGCCGGTCCGATGCCGGAGCGGCGACGCTTCCGGCCCCTCGCCGGGGCGGGACCTCCCGTCTCCGGCGCCGCGAACGGGTTGCCGGGGTCGTACGGGTCATACGGGTCGTACGGGGTGGAGCTCATCGCGGAGAGTGTGCGATGGCTCGGCGGATCGTGCCAGCGCTGCCGGCGGAGGTCAGCCGCCGGCGCCGTGCCAGAGCGCGTCCCAGCGGGCGGCGTCAAGGAGGTGGGCGCGGGCAGCATCTAGGTCGCGCGCCCGGGCGGCATGCAGTTCCAGGGCCATGGCGGCGTCCACAACCTCGAACTGCAGCCGGTCCCCGGGGGCCAGCTGGCCAAGGGACGCGCGGTCCACCCGGGCCACCACCGCGATCACCGGGTAGCCCCCGGTGGGCTGGCAGTCGGCCAGCAGGATGATCGGACGGCCGTCCGGCGGCAGCTGGACCACGCCCGGGAGGACGCCGAGCGTCGGCAGCTCGCCCGGCGGGGAGGGGAGGGGGTCGCCGGCGAGCCGGAGGCCCATCCGGTCGCTCGCGGAGCCGACGGTCCAGGCGGTGGCGGCGAGGAGCTCCAGCGCCGAGGGCCCGGCGAGGTGCGCATGGGGGCCGGCGATGACGCGGACCAGTGGACCGGCGGCGGTCTCGGGGCCGGACCAGCGGGCCGGTGGACGGATCAGCGGTGCGCCGGTGGCGCGGACGCCGGTCGCACCCGCGGCGCGGACCCCGGTCTCGCCCGCGGCGCGGACCCCGGTCTCGCCCGCGGCGCGGACCTCGTCACCCTCGCGCAGCGCCCGCCCGTCGAGCCCGCCGAAGCCCGCCCGGACATCCGTCGAACGCGAGCCCAGGACCTCCGGCACGGCGATGCCGCCGGGCAGGGCGAGATAGGCACGGGCGCCCCGGACCCGGCCGGCGAAGCGGAGCACGTCGCCCTCGCGCAGGTCGATCGTGGTGCCGGGCGTGATCCGGACGCCCGCGCTGCCCGCGCCCGGTGCGGCGCCGGCGCCGGAGCCCGGTCCGACGCCCGAGCCGCCCGAGCCGGAACCCGGTCCCGCCGTGGCCCCGAGGTCCGCCCCCGCGAGCGCGACGGTGATCCGCGCGAGCGCCCGGAACGCCGTGCCACCGAGCGTGATCTCGAGGGCGGCGGCGCCGGGCTCGTTGCCGAGGAGTGTGTTCGCGATCTCGAGGGAGCCGGGATCCGCGGCGCCGCCGCCCGGGACGCCGAGCGCGCCGAGGCCCCACCGTCCGGCGTCCTGGACGGTCGCCATCGGCCCCGGGTCCACGACCAGGAGGACGGGAACTCCCCCGGGCCCGGTCATCGCGGCGCGAACCGGACGTGGTCCCCTGGCGCCAGGAGCACCGGGTCCGGGGCCGCGGGATCGAACAGCCGCACATCCGTCGTTCCCAGCAGCCGCCAGCCACCCGGCGACGCCGCCGGGTAGACCGCCGTCATCGGCCCGGCGATCGCGACGCTGCCAGCCGGGACCCGGACG
>JBAXFC010000376.1:0-4195 GCA_037140135.1 Chloroflexota bacterium | reverse complement strand
ACTCGCGGCAGCACGCAGCGTAGGACCGCCGGCTGGTTGCCCGACATCGCGGAGGCCCCTCCCTCCGTTGCGTGCTGCCGCGAGTCGGTCAGCCCGCGCTGCCGGTCCCGAACTGGCGATCGCCCGCGTCACCGAGGCCAGGCATGATGTAGCCCTTCTCGTTGAGCTGGCGGTCCAGCGCGGCCGTGTAGATCTCCACGTCCGGATGGGCCTTGAGCACAGCGGCGACGCCCTCGGGCGCGGCGATCAGGTTGACGAGCTTGATGCGGACGGCGCCCCAGCGCTTGAGGACCTCGATGGCCGCCGTGGCCGAGCCGCCGGTGGCGAGCATCGGGTCCAGGATCAGGCACAGATCGACCGTCGACGTGTTCGGCAGCTTGTTGTAGTACTCGACCGGGCGCAGGGTCTTCTCGTCGCGGAAGAGGCCCAGGTGCCAGACCTGCGCGGTGGGCATCAGCTCCAGGAACGCGTCCACCATGCCCAGGCCGGCCCGCAGGATCGGGATGAAGCCGATGCGGTCCGCAAGCTCCTCGCCGGCCATGACCTCGAGCGGCGTGGGGACGTCGATGGGCTGCATGTGGGCGTCGGCGAGGGCCTCGTAGCCCAGGAGCCATGACAGCTCCCGCACGACCTCGCGGAACTTCTTGGGCTCCGTCTTCACGTCCCGGAGGATGCCCAGCTTGTGGCGGACGGCCGGGTGCTGCGACACATGAAGGTTCGGCCAGTCTGCCACGGGGGTCCTCGCGATCTTCGGGTCGGGGGCCGGGCGATGGATCGCCCGGGGGCGCCGCGCGCCTGCCGGTCGAGGTCCAATCCTAGCGCGACGGAGGTGAGCCGCGGCGTCGCCCGCGCTATGCTCGAGCCGATGGCAGGTCGTACCCCCGGCACCCGTTCCGCGGTCCCCGCTCGGACCGTCCGCTGGTCCGTGGCGCCCATCCTCGTGCGCCAGGTGCGCGGCCCGGTGATCGAGTCGGTCCACCGTGGCGACGTCGTGGAGGCCGATGCGACGGGCCGCCTGATCCATGTGCTGGGCGACCCGGACCGGGAGGTCAACCTCCGATCCGCGGTGAAGCCCTTCGGCCTGACCGCGCTGCTCCGCGCGGGCGGTCGGGCGGAGTTCGACCTCACGGCCGAAGAGCTCGCAATCATGGCCTCGAGTCACTCCGGCGAGGACCTCCACGCCCGGACGCTGATGGCGCTCCACCGCCGTGCCGGCGTGTCAGCAGGGGTGCTGGCCTGCGGCACCGACACCACGCCCATGGATGCGCTCACGGCGGCCCGTCTCGCCCGTGACGGTGAGCGTCCATCCCAGCTGCGCCACATGTGCTCCGGGCAGCACACCGCGTTCCTGCTGCTCGCGAAGCTGGGCGGCTGGGAGCCCGACGGCTACTGGCAGCAGGAGCATCCCGCCCACCAGGCGTACGTGGAGGCGGTCGCGGACGCGTTCGGCGTGCCCGCAACCCGGCTCGTGGTCTCCATCGATGCCTGCGGGATCGCCGCCTTCGCCTTCCCGCTGCGCGAGATCGCCCGCGCCTACGCCTTCCTGGCAGATCCGTCCGCGGTACCCGCATCCGATCCGCGTGCCGCCGCCGGCAAGCACCTTGCCGAGGTGCGCGATGCGATGGTCGCCCACCCGGAGCTGGTTGCCGGGACCCGGGACCGTCTCGACACCTCGCTGATGAAGGCCGCGCCGGACCGGCTGGTCGCCAAGGGGGGCGCGGAGGGCCTGAGCGGGATCGGCATCCTGCGCGGTGCGCGCGGCGCAGGGTCCAGGCCATCCGGCCTCGCCCTCAAGATCGAGGACGGGGGCGGCGACGAGCGGGCATCGTGGGCCGCCACGGTCGAGGCGCTCCGGCAGGCCGGGGCACTCGATGACCAGGCGCTCCGCGGCCTCGCCCGCTACCACCGCCCGCCCGCCCTCGACCCGCACGGCCAGGTCGTGGGGGAGGCGATCGCGGAGTTCGAGCTTGCACCGGTGGGCGAGCTCGCCGGCTGACGGCAACCGCTGTCCGGCCGGGCACCCGGTCGGCCGGGTGGGAGCCCCGGGTCCTGGTCCCTGCGTCGGCCGCTGTCGCGGCGACCCGAACCGGCGCCTCGCGCCCCGTAGACTTGGCCGCGTCATGCAACGCCGCCACGACAGCGCCGACATCTCCACCGCCGCCGGGGAGTACCTGCTCGCCCTGCGCGTGATGGCCTCGGACGGGCGGGTGGCCACGTCCGCCCAGATCGCCCGTCATGTCGGCGTCTCCGCGCAGGCCGCCTCCGAGATGTGCCGCCGCCTCGCCGCGGACGGCCTGCTCGAGCCCGCCACCGCGCGCGGCCTCGCCCTCACCTCCGCGGGCCGCGCGGCAGCCGACGGGATCTTCCGTCGCCACGCCCTGCTCGAGTGGCTGCTGACGACCGTCATCGGTCTCCCGTGGGCGGAGAGCGACGTGGAGGCGGCCCGGCTCCAGGGTGCCCTGTCGCCCCGCGTCGAGTCCAAGCTGGACGACCTCCTGGGCCATCCGCAGACCTGCCCCCACGGCAACCCGATCGATCTCGAGACCGCCCAGCGCCGGCCGGCCGGCACGCCGCTCTCGGAGATGGAGTCAGGATCGCGCGCGACCGTGCTGCGCATCACCGAGGAGGCGGAGGACGACCCCGGGCTCCTCTCCTACCTTGAAGCGCGGGCCCTCACCCCCGGTGCCCACGTCACCGTCCTTGCGCGGTCCGAGTCGCTGGACTCGCTCACCCTCGACGGACCGCTGGGACGGGCGACGCTGGGGCTTCGGCCGGCCTCCCTGATCCGCGTGCTCCCTGGCGAGGCGGATCCGGCGCTCTTCCACCGCGTGCCGGCGCCGCGCGGCGGCTGAGCGCAGGGCGCCCAAGGCCGATCTCACCCACACCTGACCGAATCCGCCCCAGGAATGGGCGGGATCACTGGAACCCACGAGGCGCTGCGGCCTCGCCGTGCGTCGTTGGCGCGCAGTTCAGCACATACCCTGGGTTCCTCACCCATGTGTGGATGGCGACCCGGATATGGGCGACCGCCCCGCGGTGACCATCCCGCACCGCCACCGGGCCGCGAACCGCACCCCCGTACAATCGCCCCATGCCCTCCGACATCCGCGTGCGCATCGCGCCCAGCCCCACCGGGCCCCTCCACATCGGCACCGCCCGCACGGCGCTGTTCAACTACCTGTTCGCCCGCCACACCGGCGGCACGTTCATCCTCCGTCTCGAGGACACGGACGTCGCCCGCAGCACGGCCGCCTTCGAGAAGGACATCCTCGACGGGCTCCACTGGCTGGGCATCACGTGGGACGAGGGCCCGGGGGTCGGGGGCCGCGAGGAGTCCGGTCCGCACGCGCCGTACCGCCAGATGGCCCGCCTGGACAGCTATGCCGCCGCCGCGCAGGAGCTCCTGGCCAAGGACCTTGCCTACCGCTGCTACTGCACGCCCGAGGAGCTCGCCTCCGACCGCACGGCGCAGGAGGCCGCCAGGGAGGCGCCCGCCTACATCGGCCGTTGCGCCCGCCTGACCCCGGACGACCGAGCCGCGAAGGAGGCCGAGGGCCGCCCTGGCGCCATCCGCTTCCGCGTCCGGCCGGGCGTCGTGGGCTGGAACGATCTCGTCCGCGACCGCGTCGAGATCGACACGGCCAACCTCGGCGGGGACTTCGTCATCGTCCGTGGCGACGGCAACCCGCTGTACCACTTCACGGTGGTGGTGGACGACATGGCGATGGCGATCAGCCACGTCATCCGCGGCGAGGACCACGTCAGCAACACGCCCAAGCACATCCTGCTCTTCGAGGCGCTGGGCTACGAGCTGCCGATCTTCGGCCACCTGCCGCTCATCCTCAACCCCGACGGGACCAAGATGAGCAAGCGCAAGAGCCAGACCGCGGTGGCGGACTACGTGGCCCAGGGCTTCCTGCGTGAGGCGCTCGTCAACTACTTCTCGTTCCTGGGCTGGTCGCCGGGCACCGAGGAGGACGTGCTCACGATGGACGAGATCGCGGACCGCTTCGACCTCGCCAAGGTCCAGAAGGGCGGCGCCCGGTTCGACCGCGAGCGGCTCGAGTGGCTCAACGGCCAGTGGATCCGCCGCCTCCCCGACGAGGAGCTCGTGGACCGGCTGATGCCGTTCCTCGAGGCGGCCCGGGTCGCGGGCCAGGTCGACCGCGAGCCCACCTCGGACGAGGTCCGGACC
>JBAXFC010000375.1:0-4203 GCA_037140135.1 Chloroflexota bacterium | reverse complement strand
CCCAGCAGGGCACCGGTCGTGCCCAGGCGGATGCGGCCGTCAGGCTTGCGGGTGGGAGCAGGGGTCGGGACCATGCCCCAGGCCGCGATGCCGTCCGCCTCGGGAATGCCGCCTGCGTTGAGGACGCCGCCGACGAGCAAGTCCGACCCCGACACCAAGAGGGCGGCCGCACCGCCGATCGTGCCGGAGCCTAGCGGAGACCATGTGGTGCCGTTCCAATGGGCGATCCCATCGATCAGCGGGTTGCCCCCGACGTCGGAGAACCCACCGCCCACGTAGACGTCGATGCCGGAGACAGCAAGGGCGGACACGTAGTAGTTCAAGGCAGGTGTCGTCGCCCCGCTCACGCCCAGCGCAACCCAGGCGCCGCCGTTCCACTTGGCGACGTAGTCAGCGGCGGGGTCGCCGCCGACATTGCGGAAGGTGCCGCCCGCGTAGACCGTGCTGCCCGAAACAGCGAGGGCCCACACCTCCCCGCCGGTCGAGTCCATGTAGGCAGGACCGACGGACTTCCATTTGGCGCCGTCCCATGTCGAGACGCCGACATAGGCCGCGTACAAGAGGCCTCCCGAGACCAACAGCACGGGCGCCGGCAGGTTCCGAAGGCCGACATCCGTCCAGGAACCGCCGGTGAACCTCACCAGTCCTTCCCTCGATCCCCCGGCTGCCACCGTCACGAAGGACGTTGCGTTCGCGTACACGTCGCCCTTGTACACGGCCAGAGCCGTGACATATGCGTTGATGGAGAATGCCCCGTCGCCGGTGCCGTCCGAGCCCAACGGAGACCAGACGCCACCACTCCACTTCGCGATGCTGTCGGCAGTGGCGATGCCTCCCGCGTTGGAGAAGTCGCCGCCCACGTAGAGGTCCGTTCCGTCAACGGCCAGGGCATTGACAGACAAGTTGAGGGCTGGCCCGCCCGCGCCGTCGTCGCCCACCGCGGACCATGCAAGGCCGTCCCACTTTGCAATGTAGTCGGCCTTTGCGATGCTCGCGACATTCGTGAAATGCCCGCCGATGTACAGGTCGGTGCCGACGACCGCGATGGCGGTGACCCCGGCGTCGTTCGGGGCGAACACCCCGTTGCCGGCGCCGTTCGAGCCGAACGCGGCCCAAGAGCCCGCGGGCGTCGGAGCGGCCGGCGTCGGGGCGAAGCGCGGCGCCTCACCCGTGGCGAGATCGCTGGTCAGGGTCCAGGCGCTCGTGCTGACGGTCCCGGCGACACCCCGCGCGCCGTGGAAGGTCCCGTCGCTACCGAGGTCACGGGCGAACGCGTCGTCCGCCATCGCGCGCGGCGCGATCCCGGAAGCGTCATGCGGCGAATGCGACAGGGCGGGGACGGCGCCGGAGACAAGGCAGAGCGCGACCACGCCTGGCGCCAGCCTCGCCCACGAACGTCTGGACGGACGATGCATATTCAAGGCCCCCGCCCCACTTCAACCCGATGCAGCGGCAAGGGGTCTCGCGAGCGGGACGCAACCGAGATGATGACGCCGTCCGCCGCGGATCGGCGGAGTGTAGTCCCCGCGCCGTGTTGTTGTTCCCCTGCGCGACAAACCGCGGGCGGTCGGATGGGCGGCCGGGGTGGCTGGCCGCCGGCGCGATCCGCGCGGGCAGCGCGTCGCTACCAGGAGACCGGGACCGGCCGCCCCTCCTCGTAGCCCGCGGAGCTCTGGATCCCGACGATGGCGCGCTCGTGGAACTCGGGGATCGTGCTCGCTCCCGCGTACGTGCACGAGGAGCGCACTCCGGCGACCACCTGGTCGAGGATGTCCTCGACGCCCGGGCGCTCCGTGTCGAGGTACATCCGGGAGGTGCTGATCCCCTCCTCGAAGAGCTCCTTGCGGGCCCGCTCGAAGGGCGTCTCGGCGCGGGTCCGGTTGCGGACGGCGCGGTTGGACGCCATCCCGAAGCTCTCCTTGTAGAGACGGCCCTCCGGGTCACGGAGCGTGTCGGCCGCGCTCTCGTAGGTGCCGGCCAGCCACGATCCGAACATCACGGATGCCGCACCGGCTGCCAGCCCGAGCGCCACGTCGCGCGGGTAGCGCACGCCGCCGTCGGCCCAGACGTGCTTGCCGTGCTTCGCCGCCTCCTCGGCGCACTCCATCACGGCGGTGAACTGCGGTCGCCCGACGCCGGTCATCATCCGGGTCGTGCACATGGCGCCCGGGCCGATGCCCACCTTGATGATGTCCGCGCCCGCGCTGATGAGGTCCCGTGCCCCGTCCGGCGTGGCGACGTTGCCGGCCACGATCGGCAGGTCGCCCACGACCCCGCGCACGGCCTCGATCGCGTGCAGCATCCGGGCCTGGTGCCCGTGCGCGGTGTCCACCACGATCACGTCCACGCCCATCTCCACCAGGGCCGCGGCCCGCTCGGCCGAGTTGGCGCTGATGCCCACCGCGACCGCGCTCATCAGCTCGCCCCTGGCGTTGACCGCCGGCCGGTAGATGGTGGAGCGCAGGGCGCCCCGGCGCGTGACCACGCCCACCAGGCGCCCGTCCGCGTCGATGACCGGCGCTGCGCTGATCCGGTGCTCGTTGAGCAGGTCGAAGATCTGCTCAAGGCCCGCGGTCGCGTCCACCAGCACCAGATCGCGCGTCATCACGTTCTGCAGCTGGGTGAACCGGTCGAAGCCCGCCGCGTCGCGCTCGGCGAAGATCCCGATCGGCCGCCGATCGTCATCGACCACCACCAGCACGCCGTGCGCCCGCTTGTGGATGAGGTTGAGCGCTGCGCCGATCGTCTCCGTGGGGCCCAGCGTGATCGCGGTCTCGAAGACCGGATGCCGGCTCTTCTGGTAGCGCAGGTTGGCGCCGATCACGTCGAGCGGGATGTCCTGCGGCAGGACCGTGAGGCCGCCGCGCCGCGCAACGGTCTCCGCCATCCGCCGGCCCGCGACCGCGGTCATGTTGGCCACGACCACCGGGATCGTGGTCCCCAGGCCGTCGGGCGTGGTGAGGTCCACGTCCAGCCGCGAGGGCACCGCGGACAGGCTGGGCACCATGAACACGTCCGAGTAGGTCAGGTCGTACTGCGGGACGGCGTCGTGGACGAAGCGCATGGCGGGGCGGGCCTCCGGGTCCGAAGTGGGCGCGTGCAGCATACGTCGCGCTGGTCGGGGACGGGCCCGCGCTGGGACGAGCCCGACCGGAGGCCGGAAGCCGGAATGGCGAAGGGTCAGGGCACCATCGACAGGGTGAGCGCCCACGGCCCACCGGGTCGATCCGGTGGCTCGAGCCCGACCGGCCAGCGCGTCCCGAGCAGGCCTGCGAGTGCCTGCGGGGTGCGGGGATCCTCGCCGGACTCCAGCAGGAACCGCGCCGCCTCGCCGCGCAGCCGCTTGAGGAACACGTTCCCCACCCGGCCACCGTCCGCCCCGCCCACGTGGATCGTCACCGTCCGGTCGCCCAGGCCCGTGGGCACCCCCATCGCCTGGTAGGTCCCGGACCGCAGGTCCACGATGACGCCGCGCGACCCCGCCGCCTCCGCGAGGAGATCCGGGATGACGGTCCGCCAGAGCGGCTCGAGATGCTCGATCCCCAGGAGCCGGGAGCAGATGTTGAGCCGGTAGGGCGGGATCCGGTCCGCCGGCCGGAGCGCGCCGAACAGCGCCGACGCCACCACCACCCTGGTCGCGGCCCGCCGCCTGGCCGCCGGCGAGAGCGACGCGGCGCCGAGCCCGCCGTGCAGCGTGCCCGTGTACACCTCGAGCGCGGGCCGGGTCGGGAGCGCGAACAGCAGGGCGTTGCGCTCCACCTCGCCGGCCAGTGAGGCCCCGGCGAGCAGCCGCTTCCGGGCATCGGGCTGGCCGCTCGTGGCCACCAGCGCCTCGGCGACCCGGGACCTGACCTCGGTCAGTGCCGGGAACGCGAGGGTGTCGAGCGCGAGCGGCCTGCCTCGCTGCGGCGCGGGCCGCTTGGTCTCGGACGAGGGGACGATGATCAGCACGGCGCCACTGTACGGAACCTCGAGCGGCGCTGCGGGATCAGGCCTCGGGGAGTTGGCCCACCACGCTGGTCCACGGCTCCACCAGCCGGTCGAAGACCGCCTGCGGGAGGCGGTCGCGGAGGCGCATCGCCATCCACGTGTTCCAGATCGCGACCAGCCCTCGCCGCCCCGGATCGCCGGCCGCCTCCACCGCTGCCGAGGCCCGCGCCGCGGCCGGTGAGAGCCGCGCGCCGCCGAGGCCGAGCATCGCGG
>JBAXFC010000374.1:0-4229 GCA_037140135.1 Chloroflexota bacterium | reverse complement strand
GATCCGGCTCGTGGATCAGCACCTCAAGGGGGGTGACGCCGTCGTTGCAGACGCGACCCAGGCGGTAGACCGAGCCGTCGACCATCTCATTGACCTCGCCGCAGTCGCCGACCTTCAAGCCCGGCATGCGGACGCGAAGATCGTCGTCGACCACCTCGCCCTCGCTGATGGGACGCAGGTTCTGGCCCTGGCTGCAGTCTTCGTAGAACGCCGCTTGGAAGCCGCAACCCACGGCCTCCAGCACCCGCGGGTTGAGCTCGATGCCCATGTCGGCGTTGAAGACCGGGGCCTGGCCCAGGATCGCCCCCTCGGCGCCGACGATCTGGACGGGCGAGAAGACCTGCCCCAGCAGCACCCACGCGATCGCGATGGCAAAGAGCGGCTCGATCATGCCAACGACCGACGCCTGCGACGCCCGGAGGTGCTGCATCGAGAGCACCGTGAGCGAGAACGGCACGGTCGTGCCCATGACCGTCATCCAGGCCGCGGGAATGATGACCGGCACGATCGGGCCCACGTCGCCGAAGAGCCCGATCGACCGGCCGAACGCCTCCACCGGGAAGTTCCAGAGTGGTTGGACGATCGCCCAGAACAGCGCGGCGAAGCCCATCCCCCACATCGTGAGCGAGACGGGATCCCGGGGCTCCGGGCGGCGGACCTGGTGGTCCGCGGCCACGAAGTAGAACGCGAGCGCCGCGGCCGCCGCGAACGCCGCCGCAACGCCGAGCGGGTCGAGCGTGAGGCCGTTCCAGGCCTCGCCCACGATCGCCAGGCCGGCAAGCGCCGTTGCGAGCGCCACCCACACGACGCGCTTGGTCGGGTGGTGGAGCGCAAACCGGAACCAGACCGCGATGATCAAGGGTGCCGTGAACTCGATCAGCAGCGAGATCCCGATCGGGATGGTCATGATCGAGACGAAGTACAGGTGCTGGACGAACGCCACGCCGATGACCCCGTAGGCGACCAGGAGCGGCAGCTCGGAGCGACGGATCCGCAGGGCCTTGCGGTTGGTGAGCGCCACGAACGCGAAGAGCAGGATGAAGGTGCCCGTCGCCCGGACCTGCGAGAGGTCGGACGCCGCCATGCCCGCGAGCAGCATCGACTTGGCCACGGTGCCGTTGAACGCGAACAGGAACGCGGCGGTCAGGTACAGGGCATAGCCGCGCGCAGGGACCTGGATCCGGGCAGGCGCGACGCCCGGCAGCGGCTCCGCGAGGTCGGTCACCCCGCGATGCCGTTCGCCTCGGCGTAGGCCTCGCAGATCGCGGCGGCCTCGGCGGGATCGTCGGTGACCGTCAGCAGGTCGAGATCCTCCTCGCTGATGGCACCGGCCGGCAGCTGGACCTCGCGCATCCACGCGAGCAGGCCGTCCCAGTAGGCGTGCCCGATCAGCACGACCGGGAAGTTGCGGATCCTGCCGGTCTGGATGAGGGTCAGGCTCTCGAACAGCTCGTCCAGCGTGCCGATGCCACCGGGCATGATCACGAACGCGTCCGCGTACTTGACGAACATCGTCTTGCGCGCGAAGAAGTAGTGGAACTGGACCGAGAGGTCCACGTAGGGGTTGATGTGCTGCTCGTGCGGCAGCTCGATGTTGCAGCCGATCGACAGGCCACCGGCCTCCTTGGCGCCGCGGTTGGCCGCCTCCATCGCTCCCGGCCCGCCACCGGTGATGACCGCGAAGCCCTTCCTCGCCAGCTCGGCGCCCGCACGCCGGGCCAGCTCGTAGGTCTCGGTGCCGGACACGGTCCGGGCGGACCCGAAGACGGCAACCGCCTTGCCGACGCCGGCCAGCGCCTCGAAGCCCTCCACGAACTCGGACAGGATGCGCAGCGCCCGCCACGGCTCGGAATCGAGGAAGGCGGGGCGCCCGTGGCTCGTGCCCAGCAGCTTCTCGTCCTCGGTCATCGAGGGGCCGCCGAGGCGCTCCTGCGTCCCAGGGCGCATGGCGACCCGGCCGCGCCGCACGTTCCGGGGGATCGGGGGGAGTTCGGGATCGTCGCTCATGTGCGCAGGATGCCATCCCGATGGGTCGAGTGCCTGTAGCGTTGCGCGCCCGCCGCGCGTCAGAGTGGCCACACGTTCGCGCAGGCACCGACCCGGGTGCCCGCGATCACGGGGAGCCGGGGGCTCCGGAGGGCGGGATGTCCCAGAGTCAGACCAGGCGCACGGGCCTCCCCTCGGCCGGCCTCGCGCTCGTGGTGGTCGCCGCGTTCTTCGGCGCGCTCGTCAGCGCGTGCGACACCTCCACCACGCCGACCACCTCGCCTCCCGCGAGCGCCGTGGCATCTCCGACGGCCGCAACGCCATCACCGTCAGCCGCCGGCACGCCGTCATCCACGCCGACGCCCACGGCCACGCCCGCCCCGACCGCGATCCCGGTCGCCGTGTTCGCCCCGGGCTCCCTCGCCGTCACCGTGTCGGACCGTCTCCGGGTCCGATCCCAGCCCCGCGTCGCCGATGACTCCGCGAAGCTCGCGCCCGTCCTGCCGACCGGCACGCCGCTGCTGGTGATTGGCGGGCCGGTCGAGGACTCGGGCTACACCTGGTACCACGTGGCGCCACAGGGGATCACGCTCACCGGGGGCGGGCAGGACGGCTGGGTGGCCGCAGCCGACCACGACGGAACGCCGTGGATCGCCGCCGCCCCCGCCGACGCCGGGCCGGGGTTCAAGCTTGCCGTTGCCACGGCGTCCCGGGCGCCCTTCAGCCTGGCCGCCGCCCGTGCCGCCGCCACCTCGAACAACGCCTTCGGCATCGACCTCTACCGTCGCCTGATCGCCTCCGGGGACCTCAGGAGCCAGAGCATCGTGATCTCCCCGTACAGCGTGATGACCGCGCTCGCGATGGCCCGGGCGGGCGCCTTGGGGAGGACCGCCGCCCAGATGGACGCCATGCTCCACACCTCCGGGTGGGGGCGCCTGGGCGCGGGCCTGAACTCGCTCGACCAGCTCCTCGCGAGGCACAACGCCACGTGGAAGAACTGGGAGGACCCGTCCAGACCGCACAGGCTTGACCTGCGCACCGCGAACATGGTCTTCGGCCAGCAGGACTTCCCGATCACGCAGGCGTTCCTCGACCGGCTCTCCCGGACGTTCGGGGCCGGCCTGGGTCTCGTGGACTACATCACCGCCACCGAGGCCGCCCGGACCGCGATCAACGCCTGGGTCAGCCGCCACACGCTGGGGCGGATCCCGACCCTCCTGAACCCGCCCGACGTGACCGCCGACACGCGCCTGGTCCTCGTCAACGCGGTCTACCTCAAGGCCGAGTGGTCGTGGCCGTTCGACAAGGAGCTCACGAAGGCGCGCGCCTTCACCACGTCCACCGGAAAGACCCTCTCCGTCCCGACCATGCTCCAGCAGTCCACCAACTGGATGCCGTACGCGACCGGCCCCGGCTGGACCGCCACGGACCTGCCGCTCGCCGGGCCGGATGGGACGTCGCAGCTGTCGCTGACCCTGGTGCTCCCCGACAAGCTCGGCACCTTCGAGCAGTCGCTCACGCCCGCCGCCCTGGCCTCGATCGATGCGCGGCTCGACGCGGAGCGGACGCGACTCGAGAGGCTCAGCTACGGCCCGGCCGGCCCGAGCGAGGGCGACTGCGGCACGTACGCCTACTCGGTGGAGCTGTACCTGCCGAGGTTCGGGATCGAGACCCGCGCGAACCTCGTGCCGGCGCTGGGGGCCATGGGCATGGCCGACGCCCTCTCGCCGCAGGCTGACTTCAGCGGCATGACGTCCGCCGACCGGCTCCACATCGGCGCCGTCATCCACCAGGCCAACATCGACGTGGACGAGGACGGCGTGACCGCCGCTGCGGCGACCGCCGTCGGCATGGACACGACCGGCGGCTGCGGCCAGCCAGAGCCGCGCGTGGTCAAGACGCTCCGGTTCAACCGGCCGTTCATCTACCTCCTGCGCGACACCGGGACCGGGGCGATCCTGTTCATGGGCCGGGTCCTGGCCCCGATCGTGCGCAACTGAGAACACCGGCCCGCACGTGGTTCCGCGACCCGCGGCCCGGTGCCCGGTCGGAGCGACCGCCGGCGTTCGACAGTGGACGAATGGCCGGCGACGGCGAGCGATCTGACCGCCAGTGCCAGTCGGGGAGCTCGAGCAGCGTGTGTGCGGTCGGTGACTGCGAGCATGACGGCCGCGGCGGGCGGGCGGGCGCGGGCCCTACCTGGGCTTCGCCAGCCAGGCCTTCCAGGTGTCGGGGTTGGCGTC
>JBAXFC010000373.1:0-4230 GCA_037140135.1 Chloroflexota bacterium | reverse complement strand
GGCCCACGTTGCGGTAGCCCGCGCCGCTGACCATGACCCCGATCGGGATTCGCCCGGTCACGAGCGCGAACCCTGCGGCCGTGATCCAGCCCTCCAGGAATGGGCCCGGCGGGGCGTCCTCCGCCACGGCAGCAGCCCCCGCCGCCGGGAAGAAGTGGTCGTTGCTCCAGAGGGCCGCGAAGTCGAGCACCTCGATCCGGCGGGCCACCGCGGCCAGGTCCGGCCAGGTCGTGTACTGGCCCCAGACCTGGAAACCGATGCCGATGCCGCCGGGACCCATCGCGCGCCTCCGTCAGTCGGGGTTGTCGCCGCCGTGCATGCGGCGAAGGACCTCGGGCAGGTACGGGACGCCGTAGACGCCCGGGCCCTCGAGGATCAGGGAGCCGCACGCGGCGCCCATGCGCAGGTCCGGATCGACGCCCGACCAGGGGGCGGTGATCCCCGGATCCACCCAGGCCGCGAAGACGCCCGAGAGGAAGGTGTCGCCGGCGCCAACCGGGTCCACGTACGTCTCGATCGGGATGCTGCGCCAGTGGCGGGGTTCAAGCAGGTCGGGGCGCTCCCCCACCTTGTACGCCGTGCCGCCGTGGATGCCGTCGGTGAACAGGAGCGTTGCCCCCTGGTGCATGAAGGCGGCCAGGTGGGCGGGCCTGGTGACGTCGTCCACGTCATCGGAGCCCACGCCGATCAGGTTGGCCCGATGGGCCACCGCCGACGGGCCCGGCGGGAGGTGGTGGACCGGCTGCCCGTCACGCAGGACGCGCAACAGACCCTGCCAGCCCAGGCCCACGATCGCGTCCGACGACGGAACTGCCGCCCACTCGTCCTGCACCTCGGCCGCCACGGGGGCGAACATCCACGCCTTGCAGGCGCGCCACTCGTCGGGCAGCGCCGCCGTCGGCACCGCGTCGGAGATCTGCGGCGTGTGCTGGATGCGGCCGCTGGGCGTCTCGATGTTGATGAAGACCGGCCCCCGGAGGCCCGGCACGACGCGCACGTCCACGCCGGCGGCGCGGACCATGTTCAGCTCGTCCGAGTCGGCGGCCAGCTCGTCGGCCACGACCAGGGCCCCAACGCGAAGGCCAAGCCGGGCGAGCGCCAGCGCCGAGTAGGAAGCGCCGCCGCCGAGGCGCCAGCCACGGGGATCCTCGTCAACGAGATCCCGGCATGCGGCGCCGACGACAACGACCTGCGGTGCTTCGCTCATCCGTTCTCCACGGGGCGGCGGGTGGCCCCCGCCTATACTGGCCGTCCCCGCGCGCACCGGCGCGCTGCGCGGCCCTCCGAGGGTCGCTTCCGACCGAGGTCACAGTAATGCACTTCTACGAGCTTCACGAGGGCGACGGCGAGGTCTTCGCCGATCTCCTCCTCGCCCGCGAGGAGGAGATGGACCCACAGGAGTTCTTCGATGTCGTCCAGGCGATCCGCCGGCGCATCGTGGACTCGTTCCACCAGCAGACCCTGGTCGAGGCGATCGCCGACGAGCTGGAGCGGGACTACGAGTTCATCGCGATCACGGACGAGCGCCTGACGGCTGCGGTCAACGTGTCACGCGACGAGGAGGAGAACTTCCTCGCGGACCTCGACGAGCCCGAGGATGAGCTGGACTACCAGACGATCCTCGCCGATCTGCACGGCGGTTCCAGCCTGCCGAACTGAAGCATCCGGAACGCACGCGACCCCTAGGGCACCCCGGCATGGCAGCCGAAGGTCCCACGGGCCCCAGGACCCGGGTATCGGTCGTCGGACGGTGAACTTGAGTCCCCAGTCGAGCCCCCCATTCGGGGGTGTCCTGTGCGGAACTGTGAGGATCCCCTCGTGACCGGGGCCTATGCCCGGAGCGGGCCCGCGGAGCTCCGGATCAGCGGCTGAACAGGATCTCGACGACGTCGCCGTCCTTGACGCGATACGTCTTGCCCTCGGAACGGACCTTGCCGTGCTTCTTGGCCTCGGCCATGGAGCCCAGCGCGAGCAGGTCCTCGTAGGCGATCGTCTCGGCCCGGATGAAGCCGCGCGCAAGATCCGAGTGGATGGCGCCCGCGGCGTCGACGGCGTTGGAGCCGTCCGGGATGGGCCAGGCGCGGACCTCGTCGGGGCCCGCGGTGAGGAACGAGATCAGGCCCACCAGCCGGTAGGAGAGCTTGATCACGCGGTCCAGCGAGGACTCCGCGAGACCCAGCTCCTCCATGAACACCGCGGCCTCGTCGGGTTCGAGCTCGCCCAGCTCCATCTCGATGCGGGCCGACAGGGCGTCCACCAGCGAATGCCGGTGCTCGTACCCGCCGTGGATCGACTCGACCAGCGCCGGCGCCGCGGCAAGGTCACTCTCGCCCACGTTGAGCAGGACCAGGACCGGCTTCTGGGTCAGGAAGCGGAAGCCGCGGAGGATCTTCTCCTCGTCCTCGTCAAGCGTCTCGTCGCGGATGGCGCGACCTGCTTCGAGGGCGGGCTTGAGCCGCTCGAGGACCGCCTGCTCGCGCTCGTTGGCCTCGCGCTCGGCGGGGGTGCCGTGGCGGCCGGAGCCGCGCAGCCGCTCGAGGCGGCGGTCCACCATCGCGAGGTCGGCCAGGATGAACTCGAGGTCCAGCTGCTCCAGGTCCCGGGCAGCGTCCACGGAGCCCGACGGATGCGGGTGGGCGGCCGAGTCCCAGGCACGGACGACGTGGATCAGCGCATCCGAGTCCCGCAGCCGGGCAAGGTGCTCGGCCGGCAGCTCCTCGGCGCCGACATGACCCTCGGTGGAGGCGGGCGGGGCCGGAAGATCCACGTAGGTGACGTCGGCCTGGACGATCTTCTTGGGCCGGAAGACCTCGGCCAGCCGCCCGAGGCGGTCGTCGGGCACCTTCACGACGCCGACGTTCAGCTGGAGGCCGCCGTAGCCGCCGGTCTCGGCGTGGCCGCGGGTGAGCGTGTTGAAGACGGTGGTCTTGCCGCACCCGGCAAGCCCGACGATGGCGATCTGCATGGGGTGATCCTACCGGGCGCCGACCGCGGACCCCGAGGGCGGACGCGAAGGCGGGTCCAGGCCCCGGTCCAGGCCGCGGTTCAGGCCCGGTTGAGGACCCCGGTTCAGGCCGTGGTTCAGGCCCCCGCGTCAGTACCCGGCTTCGGGGTCCACGACGTTGACCAGTGGCTCGCCGGCCGCGTACCGGCGGAGGTTCTCGCAGAACAGGTCCACCGACCGGTCCAGCACGCGCGTTGACGACCACGACGTGTGCGGCGTGAGAATCACGTTCGGGAGGTCGTAGAGCGGCGACGTCTGGGGCAGCGGCTCCTCCCGGAAGGTGTCCAGCACCGCTCCGCCAAGGCGGCCCTCGCGTAGCGCCCGGGCGAGGGTCCGCTCGTCCACGAGCTCGCCGCGGGCGACGTTGACCACCCAGGCGCCCGGCTTCATGTGGGCGATGGCGACGTCGCCGATGAGCCCGACGGTATCGCCGGTGAGCGGTGCCGCCAGCACCACGAAATCGGACTCGGCGAGGAGCTCCGGCAGGTGCTCGGGGGCGAGGACCCGGTCCAGCATCACCGAGCCGAGATACGGCTCATCACCGGCGCCGTCGGATGCGTGCGCACCGGCCTCGGGCCGCTTGCGGGTTGCGATGACCCGGCAGCCGAACGCGGTCGCGAGCGCCCCCACGGCCCGTCCGATCGAGCCGAGGCCCACGATGCCCACGGTCACGTCCCGCAGCTCTCGCGACTCCAGCGGCTGCCAGGTCCGCTCGGCCTGGAGCTCGAGCAGCGAGGGCAGCCGGCGCGAGACGGCCAGGATCATCAGCATCACGTACTCGGCCACCGGGCGCGAGAAGACGCCCCGGGCGTTGGTGATGACCAGTCCCCGTGACCGTGACGCGGGCGTCAGGACCCGCTCCACGCCCGCGGTGGCGGAGTGGACCCAGCGCAGGTCCGGTGCGCGGGCAAGGATCCGGTCGAACAGCTCGGCCGGGAGCCGGCCTCGGAGCATGACCTCCACGTCGTCGAGGGAGCCGTCCGGGTGGCCGTCGAAGCCGATCGTCACGATCCGCGCGCCGGGTGCCGCCGCCCGGATCGCGTCGAGGTCACGGGCCCGCCAGCGGGCGGACAGGATCGGCGTGAGCGCGATCGCCACGGGGGCACCACCCGGTCCGGTGCCGGGCCCAGGGGTCCGCGATGCCGCTTCGGTCACGCCATCCCTCCTTCGAGCAGGTTGAGGCCCATCCGGCGGACCCAGTCCGCGGGCCGGTCGATCTCCTCGGG
>JBAXFC010000372.1:0-4248 GCA_037140135.1 Chloroflexota bacterium | reverse complement strand
GCGTCGTCCTGCAGGTCGTCGGCGTCACGGACCCGCTCAAGCTCGGCTTCCAGCAGTGGGCGATGATCGGGATCCGCTGCGAGGCCAGCCGGCTCATCGAGGTGGCGGAGGCCGCCGCGGCCTTCCCGGAGACGGACTACGTCGTCGTCACCGCGGGCAGCTACGACGTGCTCGTGGAGGTCGTTGCGGAGGACAACGAGGCGCTGCTCCAGTTCCTCTCCGACAAGCTGCGCAAGATCCCCGGCGTCCGCGAGACGGAGACCTTCGTCTACCTGCGGCTGATGAAGCAGTCCTACCAGTGGGGCACCCGGTAGCGCCCGGATCCCTCGTGCCGCCCTGCCGGACGGCACCCGCGCGCACCCGGTGTAGCATCCGCCGGTGACCACCCTCGCCGCCGGCCGTCCCGCCGCGCGCCCCGTGCCCGGGCTCCTCGCCCGCCTCGCAGACGCGATCTGGGGCCTGCTGACCTCGGTGGACTTCGCCGTCCTCCAGATCATCGCGCTCTCCCTGCTCGCGGTCGTGGGCATGATGCTGCGCCAGCTGCCCGGGTTCGCCTTCCGCTCGCCGACGGACTACGCGAACGAGATGGCGAACATGCACGACCTCTACGACGCCACCCTCGGCACTGGCGTGGTCGATGTGCTCGAGCGGCTCCAGCTCTTCCACGTCTTCACCTCGGTCTGGTTCAGCGTCGGCATCGTCGTGCTGATCCTCTCGATCGTCGCCTGCACCATCGACCGGACCCCGCGCCTCTGGCGCCAGGGCGCCGAGGTTCGCGTCGTCCAGCCGGACGCCTACTACGACCCGCGATTGCCGGACCGGGCGCTCATGGCGGGCATCGAGGCGCCGGCCGTCGCGAGGACCCTCAAGCGCCACCGGTTCAAGGTCCGCCAGGACGTCGTGGACGGCGTCGCCTACCTCTACGGCGACCGCAACCGCTGGACGAAGATGGCCACGCTCATCACGCACACGGGCCTCGTCCTGTTCCTCGTGGCGGCCGCGGTCACCTCGCGCTTCGGCGACGAGCAGGGGCTCATCGTGGGCGAGGGCCAGACGATGACCGTGCAACCGATCGGCACGCCCGGGCTGCTGCTGGTCCGCAACCTCGGGTTCGAGGCGCCCGGCTTCGACACCGGCAAGCCCACCGACTTCACGACCCATCTCGCGGTCTACCAGGACGGACGCCAGATCGCGGACAAGGTGATCCGCGTGAACGACCCGCTCGAAGTGGCCGGCTACACGTTCCACCAGAACGGCTTCGGCCCGGCGCCGGACCTCGCCATCCGCGACGCCGATGGCAGGCCTCTCTGGACCGGCCCCATCCCGATGACCGACGTGGCGGCCGGCTCCCCGTTCGCGGAGTTCTCCGTGCCCGGCCGCGATGTCGTCCTGCAGATGGTCCTGCGCAAGGCGGCCGATGGCGCCGGTGTCCTGCTCCTGCTCCCGTTCCAGGCAGCCGGCACGAACGCGGACGGCACGCAGAACGTGGTGGGCCTGGGGCCCGTCGCGCTCGAGAGGGGGGAGGCGGCCACCCCGGGCGGCGCCGATTTCTCCATCGAGCTGCGCTCCTTCGGCCAGTACACGCTCCTGATCGCCAAGCGCGACCCGGGCGCGCCCATCGTCTGGACCGCGTTCCTGCTCCTGATCACCGGTCTGCTGATCACGTTCTGGATGCCGCGCCGACGCGTCTGGGCCAGGCTCGATGCCGACGGGCGCCTGGCGCTCGCCGTCCGGGCGGACCGCTACGTGGATGTCGGGCGCGAGTTCGGGCATCTCCTCGATGACCTGGTGGCCGCACGCCGCACGCCGGAGGGCGTCGCGGTCTAGGCTGTCTGCTGGCGCGCCGGTGGGCGAACCGGCCGCGAGGGCGAAGGCTCCGGACACCGGATGGGTACCAAGCCGGTACCGTCGCGCCTTCTGACAACCGCCCCGCAATCCATGAACCTATCGGCTTCCACCAGTCGGGCAGGAGAGGAATGAGCGCTCGCACCAACGCCATCGCGGCGATCGCGACCACGCAGGTTGCGGCAACCCAGGATTACTCCGCGCACGCAGGCGAGGAGATCTACGGGCAGTACGTCTTCCACGAGGGCGTCCAGCGCCAGTACCTCGCCAAGCCGATCTTCCGCCGGCTCCGGCGCACGATCGACGGTCTCGAGCCGTTCGATCCGGTGATCGCGGACGCGGTCGCCCACGGCGTCAAGGAGTGGGCGATGGCCCACGGCGCCACCCACTACACCCACTGGTTCGTGCCCATGACGGGCTCGACCGCAGAGAAGCACGATTCGTTCCTGAGCCCCGCGGGCGAGGGCCAGACGATCGCCGAGTTCTCCGGGCGCAACCTGCTCCAGGGTGAGCCCGACGCGTCCTCGTTCCCGTCCGGCGGCATCCGCGCCACCTTCGAGGCCCGCGGCTACACCGCCTGGGACCTGACCTCGCCGATCTTCCTCCAGGTGGAGCCGAACGGCGTCACGCTCACGATCCCCACCGCGTACGTCTCCTTCACCGGCGAGGCGCTGGACCACAAGATCCCGCTCCTGCGCTCGCAGGAGGCCGTGGGCAAGCAGGCGATCCGCGTTCTGCGCTGGTTCGGCAACACCTCGTCGAACCGCGTCTTCACCAACATCGGCCCCGAGCAGGAGTACTTCCTGGTCGACCGCCGGCTGGCCGAGCAGCGCCCCGACCTCGTGCTGACGGGCCGCACCCTGTTCGGTTCCGTCGGACCCAAGGGCCAGGAGCTCGAGGACCAGTACTTCGGCCCCATCCGCGAGCGGATCCTCGCGTTCATGATGGATCTCGACCGCGAGCTGTGGCGCCTGGGCATCCCGGCCAAGACCCGCCACAACGAGGTGGCCCCCGGCCAGTTCGAGATGGCGCCCGTCTTCGAGGCCACATCCGTTGGCTCGGACCACAACATGGTCGTCATGGCCACCATGCGGCGGCTCGCGCCCAAGCACGGCCTGATGTTCCTGATCCACGAGAAGCCGTTCGCCGGCATCAACGGGTCGGGCAAGCACAACAACTGGTCCCTGGCCACCGATGACGGCGAGAACCTGCTCGACCCCGGGCACGATCCGCACGCCAACGCCCAGTTCCTCTCGTTCCTCGTCGCGATCATCCGTGCGGTGAACGTCCACGCGGACCTCATCCGCGCGAGCATCGCGGACGCCGGCAACGACCATCGCCTCGGCGCCAACGAGGCACCGCCCGCGATCGTCTCGATCTTCATGGGCTCCCAGCTCGAGGACGTCCTCGGCCAGCTCGAGCAGGGCGCCGCGTCCGGCTCGAAGAAGGGCGGCCACGTCGAGCTCGGTGTGACCTCGCTGCCGGTGCTCCCCAAGGATGCGACGGACCGCAACCGGACCTCGCCGTTCGCCTTCACCGGCAACAAGTTCGAGTTCCGCGCCGTGGGCTCGTCCGCCCCCATCTACTGGCCGCAGACCGTGCTCAACACCGCGGTCGCGGACTCGCTCAAGGTCCTCGCCGATGAGCTCGAGAAGCTCGCCGCGGGCGACTTCGAGGGCCTGACCTCGATCCTGTCCAACATCGTCGTGGCCAACAAGCAGGTCCTGTTCGAGGGCAACGGCTACTCCGACGAGTGGCACGCCGAGGCGGCCCGCCGCGGCCTCCCGAACAACAAGACCACGGTGGACGCCCTGCCGGCGCTCACCACGGCCAAGGCCATCGCCCTGTTCTCCTCGTTCGGCGTGCTGACGGAGCGCGAGCTCACCGCCCGCGCCGAGATCAACTGGGAGCGCTACGTCAAGGTCTCGAACATCGAGGCCCTGTGCGCGGTGGACATCGCCATGACGATGATCCTGCCGGCCACCGTGAAGTACCTGGGCCAGCTCGCCGCTGCGGGCTCGTCGCGGGGCGTCAAGGCGGTCGCCGACAAGGTCGCGTCCCTCACGGACTCGCTGGTGGATGCGATCCACGCCCTCGAGCGCGCGAACCACGCGGCGCACGAGATGGACTCCGTCCAGGCGGAGGCCGCGACGTACGTCGCGGCCGTCATCCCGGCGCAGGCCGAGCTGCGGGCGGTGGTCGATGAGCTGGAGTCGATCGTCTCGGACGAGCTCTGGCCGATGCCCAAGTACCGCGAGCTGCTGTTCCAGTACTGAGTCAGGGTTGTGGGGAGGCCCCCGGCGCCGCGAGGCGCCGGGGGCTTCTTCGCGTCTGCGAGGGTCCCTTGTCGGGCCGCCGCCGGTCGCCGCCGGACCGCCGGATCACGGGCCGCCGCCGGTCGCC
>JBAXFC010000371.1:0-4258 GCA_037140135.1 Chloroflexota bacterium | reverse complement strand
CGGGGAGCAGGTCCTCCCCCGGGACATACGGGACGTCGTAGCCGAAGGCGCCGGGGCCCGCGGTCTCGAGGCCCTTGGGGGTGCGCCACACGGGCGGGCAGGGGAACGCGACCGCGACCAGCCGCTGGCCGTACTTGAGCCGCTCGGTGTGGATCGCCTCGCCGGTCTGCTCGTCGAGCAGCGCGATGATGTCGGGGACCATCGCCACCAGCTCGCCGTCCCGGCGCGCGACCAGGTACTCGTTCTGGATGTCGATCTCGAGCGTCCTGCCCGCGTCGCCGCGGTGGCCCTCGATCGTCAGGATGCCGCGCGTGAAGCCCGCCTCGATCCGGCGCTCGATGTCCACCACCTTGCCCTCGAGGATGCGGCCGGCGCCGGTGACGTCGATCGCGGCCTGGACCGGATCGTCCTGGGCCTCGCTGATCGCGCGGCCGATCCGCTCGGCGAGCGTGATCGTGCCCGGGACCGTCGCGTAGCGCGCCTCGGCCACCGTCATGTGGTACTCCGCGCTGGCCGCGATCCCGCCGCACGCGATGGCGATCGCCCGCTCAAGGCGCTCCAGCCAGGGACCCTCCGCGTTGCGGAAGATCACGCGGTGCCCCCGCTCGTCCACGACCACCGTGGGCCCGGCCGGGATGCCCGCGAGGTGCATGGTCTCCATGTGGACCTCGGGGAAGGCCCGGCCCATGCCGTCCGCGTCGAGGACCGGCAGGCCGGTCCGGGGTGCCCAGGCCAGCGGGATCATCCCGTTGGAGCCCCCGATCTCGGCCGCCATCAGGGCGCCGACCTTGCCGCCCCGGATCCGCTCCACCTCTTCCACGAGGTACAGCCCCTCCTCGCCCGAGGAGAGCTTCTCGATGGTCACCGTGGGGGCGCCGAGGAATCCGCCCGACAGCACCAGCGCGTCGTCGGGGAGGTCGTCGTAGGTGACGAGCGTGATGGCTCCGTAGTCCATGAGGGCCTGGGTCGCCATGAGGACGGCGGTGTACGTCTCGCCGCCGCCGCCGGCTCCGAGCACGCTGCAACCCCGGGCGATGTTGGGCAGATCGTCGACGGTCAGGGATCGAGGCATCGTGGGATGGTACCGGGCTGGGCTGGGCACGTCCCTGCCGGCCCGTGCGGCCTCAGGGGTCGCGCGGCTTGATCCCGTTGTTGCGGTCCCAGTCGCGCCACTGGTACAGCATCAGGCTCGAGAGCTCGAGATCGCGGAACAGGTCGATGAGCGGCGGCACGGACAACAGGATCAGGTACTCGATCACCGTCTCGAGCGGCGTGCCGGTGACGCTCGAGAGCCACTGCGCCTCGGCGATGTGGGACGGGGTGAACCACGAGTTCCACGGTTGCGCAGGGTCGGCGGACGGCTGCCCGGATGGCTGCGCGATGATCGTGCGCACCCGGCTGGCCACGAAGACCGGGTCCAGGGAGGTGGTCGAGGGCTTCTCGTTCACCCATGAGACGAAGAGCAGGTCGCCGCTCGGGTCCACCAGGAAGCTGCCGGTTCCGCGGTCCTCCGGGGCGGCCTTGGCGAACGACGAGCCGGACCAGAACCTGAAGGTCACGGTCCGGCTTGCCAGCGTGCCGCTGAACGAGACCCCGGCCACGGACGTGCCGTCGATCCACGTTCCGGACTGGCGGATGTCGAAGCCGCTGGTGCCCGGGACGGCCCAGTGGCCGGTGAGCTCGACGGTGCAGGGACAGAACGTCGGCGACGGCGACGGCGCCGGTGACGGTGAGGCGGCGCGGGCCGGGGCTGGGGCCACGGGGAGCGTGCAGGCGACCAGGAGGAGGACGACCAGCGTCCGCACCGATCGCGTCACCCGACCCCGCACCGACATCACCAGGCACCCCACACCGGCCCGCCGTCGAGCGTGCGGGCGCCGGACAACCCTGCGACCCGCGCGCGGGCGCCGGCAAGGGGCATCGGTCACGTCGCGGTCCCGCCAAACTGGCGCGGACCGAGCGGGGCCCTACAATCGCCGGACCGGAACCCCACCCCCCACTGCAGCCTTCCCGGACGAAAGGGCAACTCGTGACCGACCAAGAGCTCGACGCACAGGACGGCCTCGACCACTACCCGGTCGCCTTCCTCCAGCACCTCATCGACAACGGCGAGGGCTGGAAGCAGCAGGGCGAGCTCCCGCGCGCCATCACTCGCGCCCTCGAGGACGGCAGCTGCGTGCTCGGCCCCGTTGCCCATCATGACTACTTCAACAACGTGGTCCCGGCGCGCACCGATGTCGAGGCAGGCGTCAAGGGCAGCCTTGCCTACGCCAACCGCCTGCGCGCCGAGCGCGGCGCCGCGCAGCTCGTCGAGGCCGAGGACGGCTCGATCAGCGAGGCAGCCGCCGGCTGACGCCGTCACCACGTCACCACGGAGGAACCGCGTTGGCGCGCTACCGGATCATGACCTGGAAGGGGATCCCGGCCCAGGTCAAGGCAGAGGACGAGACCGGCGCCAGGGCCAGCCGCGAGATGCCGTCCTGGTTCGCCCAGGAGATCGATCGCGTGGCCATGCGCGAGGGTCTCGCCGGCACCGATGCATATCTCGAGCACTGGTCCTGGTCCAGGCCCGCGGAGATGGCCGGATCGGCAGCCGAGGTCGTCGAGGCGGTCATCGGGGAGCAGGCTGCCGCATGGGGCCGGACCGCCGGGGACTGACGCCCCGCGGAGCGCTGCCCCGAACGGGGGGTTTACCCAGGCGAGGGACCGGGGCACCCTTGCGGGCACCGCCCCGCCGTCATCCGGGTGGTCCTGCCCGAAGGTGACCCCAGCCGCCCGCCGGGTGATGACGGGCACGCCAGTGCAGGCCGCGCGTGAGCACCGAGACCCGTTCCGAGGCGCACCATCCGCTTCCGCCGCCTGATCCTGCCGGCGGCTTGCCGGGCACCGCCGCGGGGCACCGGTCCGGTCTCGGCGTCTCCCTGTCCGCGCTCGCGGTCGGGGCTGTGCTCGCGGTCGCCGGCATCGGCATCACCCTGGTGCCGGGCGTCGCCCTCGATACCGCCCTCCGTCTCAACGACCTTGCCCAGGACGCCGTGCTGGTCGCCGCGATCGTCGCTCTCCTCGCCGGCTACCGCACTGCTGCCCCCGGCGCCAGGGGGGCGATCGCCGCGGTCGCGCTGGTGCTCGGCGCCGCGGGTGTCGGCATGGTCATCCAGGACACGGCCGGCAGCGTCGCGATCACGCAGGGCCTCTCCGATGTGCTGTTCCTGGTCGCCGTCGTGCTGTTCGTCGGCTTCGTTGGCTCCGCCATCAGCGAGGGTCTGCCGGGTCCGGTGCTGGTCGGTGCCTGGCTCGACGCCCTGATCCTGTTCATCGCGGCCACCACGGTCGTCGGCATGGCCGGCATCGAGTGGCTGGCCGCCGCCGGCCACCCCGTGGGCTTCGGGACCCTGGTGGCGGTCATGGCGATGCTCGTGCTCGGGGCCTGGTCCGCCACCGCCTGGATGGTCCTCCTGGTCCGGGGCATGCCACCGGTAGCCTCGGGACCGTATGCCGTCCTCGCCGGCGGCCTGGCGGTTGCGGTGAGCGCCCTGGCCTGGCAGGTCAGCTACGGCGACGGCGACGTGGCCTCCATCGTCGTCCTCACGGAGTACCTGGTCCCGGCGGGCGTGCTTGCCGCAGCCTACGGGGCGCTGACCTGGTCGCTGGAGCCGAGGCCGTCCCGGCTTGCCGAAGCCATCGCGCGAGTGGCGCCCGACGGCGTGCCGGTTGTCGCCGTCATGGTTGTCCTGATCACGGAGATGCTGGCTCCGGCCACGCCGGACTACCTGTTCGTGCGGATCGGCCTGGTCGTGGTGATCCTGATCGCGGGTGCCCGCTTCGTGCTGCTCAAGGCGGCCGGGCGGCGCGTGATCGCCTATGCCGCGGAGATGCAGATCCGGCTCACGGAGGGGGAGGGCGACCGCGACGCCACCCTGCGCTCGATGGCCCGCCTCGAGGCCGGCGACACCCTGGCCGAGACCGCCTGCCGCGTCTGCGAGGAGGCGCTCGGCCTCGACGGGATCGACGTCGCGTGGCTCTCCCTGGTCGGCGATGACGGGGCGGCCCGCGTGCTTGCTGTTGCGGGCCTCCCTGCCGGCATGCTCCTCGGCCGTGCGGCGGATCCGGGTCCCGGCGCGATGCCGGTGGAGGTCGGCACGGTCACCGTCTGGTCGGAGCGGCCGGACACGATCGGCAGCGGCCATCTCGCCGAGCTCGCCGCGGATGGCGTCAAGCGGGCACTCATGGCGCCGTTCCGCTGGGAGGAGCGCCTTGT
>JBAXFC010000370.1:0-4260 GCA_037140135.1 Chloroflexota bacterium | reverse complement strand
GACGGGCGGCTGCTGTTCGTCCGCCAGTGGCGGATCCCGGCCGCGCGCGCGATGCTCGAGATCCCGGCCGGCACCCTCGATGTCGAGGACGGCGTCGTGGAGGACCCGGACCTCGCCGCCCGCCGCGAGCTGGAGGAGGAGACCGGCCACCGCGCCACCACCTGGCGCAAGCTGGCGCAGTTCTGGACGGCACCCGGCTTCGCGTCGGAGCTGATGCACCTGTACCTCGCGACCGGCATCGCGGGCGCGTCGGGCGACGACGTCCTGACCCCGGACGAGGACGAGCGCCTCGAGCTGTACCACCTGACGATCGACGAGGCGGTCGCGCGCGTGGACGCAGGCGAGATCTGCGACGCGAAGTCGATCCTCGGCATTCTCTGGGCCGACCGCCTCCGGCGCGCCGGCGAGCTCTAGTCCAAGGAGGGGGACGCATGGGGAGCGAGGGCTCCGCGAACGCGGCAGATCACCTGGTCCTGCCGCCGGGCATCCGCCCGTTCCGGCCCGATGACGCGGACGCCGTGCTCGCCGCGATGCTGGCCGCGCTCGAGCGCGACGAGTTCGAGGGCCTCGACCGCCACTGGATCGAGGGCTCGGTCAAGCGGATGGTTGAGGAGCCCGAGCACGGCGTCGTGGCCGAGGACGATGGCCGGATCGCAGGCTGGGTCTACGTCCTCCATGACGATCTCCACGTCGATCTCCCCTTTCGCCGCCGCGGCCACGGCACGCGCCTGGCGGCCGCAGGACGCCTCCTCGCGCCGCGGGCCGGACTCCCCTACTTCCGCGCCTGGGTGCCGCGGCGCCCCGAGGCCGAGGCGTTCGCCCGGGCCGCAGGGATGGCGTACCACTCGTCGCTCTTCCAGCTGCGCCTGGATCCCTCGGCGCCGGAGGCCGCCGAAACCGCCGCGGTGTTCGGAGAGGGGTTCGTCGCCCGCCCGCTGGAGCCCGGGGCGGACGATCCCGCGTTCGTCGCGCTGGTCAACGAGATCTTCCTGGACCATCCGTTCCCACTCGTCCTGGACCTCGAGGTTGCTCGCCGGGTCCACGGCGCGCCGGAGTTCGACCGGTCAACGATCCTGCTCGTGGCGCCGGCCACCGATCCGGGCTCGCTCGTCGCGTTCTGCCGCGTCGGGACCCACCGCGACGACGACGGCCGCCTCGTCGGTGAGGTCAAGCTGCTCGGCGTGCGCCGTCCGTGGCGCGGCCGGGGGATCGCCCGGCAGCTGGTCCGGTGGGGCATCGGCGCCTGCCGGGCGCGCGGCGTGGAGGACACGTACCTCGCGGTCGAGGGTGAGAACGAGCACGCCGTGGCGCTCTACGAGTCGGAGGGGTTCGGGCGGTTCCTCGAGTGGCCGCACTGGGCGGCCGAGCCGCTCTAGCCCGCCGAGGGCTCCTGCAGCCAGCCCGCGATCCACGATGCCGCCAGACCCCGTGCCGATGGCCGCCCGGCGTCGGCCGGCCGCCGGTACGCGTCATCGGGCAGGCGCAGGACCACGCGCCCATCCGGACCCGTGAGCACCAGGCTCCGCATCGCCCCGATCGACGACGTCTCGAGCCGGGCGACCTCTGCCCGCTTCACGGCGACCGGGGGGCGGTGGGCGAAACGCACGACGAGGCCGTCGTCGAGAAGGTCGATCGACCGGGGCTTCGTGCGGTAGGCGGCGAGCGTGAGCAACAGCGCGGTAATGATGAGCGCCTCCAGGCCGATTCCGGGCAACAGTGCTGCAGGATCTGCCACGAGGAGCACGAGCGGGACGAGCGCGAAGCCCGCGAGGACGCCCAGGACGAGGCGCTCCAGCCCCCGTTCCCGAACCAGGGTCACGGCTCCGCCCCGGCAGGTCCCACGGACCGCGGGGCGTCGCGCTCGGGCGCCGGGAGTCGGGCGAGGGCTGCGCGATAGAGCGACGAGCCCGGATCAAGCGCCACGGCAAGCCGCAGCTGCGTGCCCGCCTCGCGCACCCGACCTGCCTTCTTGAGGCATTGGGCGAGCGCGTAGTGGCCGTATCCGGACGACGGATCCACCTCGAGCAGCGCCACGAACACCTCGAGGGCGCGCGCAAGATGCCCTGCATTGAAGGAGGCGCGCCCAAGCGACTCGAGGATCGACCCCTTGCCCGGCTCCAGGGCAACCGCGCGCTCAAGGACCACCGCCGCCTGGGCGTTGTGGCGACGCCGCATCAGGTCCCGTCCGCGCTGGAGCAGGTCGTACGCGGACTCCGGCTCCTCGTCGGCGGCAGGCGCCGGCGAAGCGTCCGGTCCCTCGTCGGGCTCGGGGTTGCGTCCTGCGGGCGGTTGCTCGGCCATCGCCCGATGCTGCCACGGATCGCGCCCGGCCGCCGGTAGGATGGCCGACGTCGCCTCCCGGCCCGGGCCGGCGACACGCCGCAACGTGACCCTTCCTTGACGATCCTCCGCCTCTCCGTCGCGCTGTTCCTGCTGCAGGCGGGCTTCCATGCCTACACGGCCTCCCTGCCGCTCGCGCTCGCCCGCGCCGGGGCGCCGGACGCCTCGATCGGGCTGATCATGGGCGTCGCCGCGGTGGTCCAGATCCCGGGCGCCATCGCCGGAGGCCGGCTCCTCGACGCCTTTGGTGGAGCCCGGTTGTTCATCATCGCGGGCCTGGCCTACGTCGCGGCCGCCGCAATCCTGCTGCTGCCGGGGACCGATCCGGCCGCCGGCCTGGCGCCGTTCGTCGTGGCCCGCGTGCTGCAGGGCGCCGGCCTCGGGCTCGCCCTGCCGGCAGCGCTCTCGATGGTGCCGCGGCTGGTCCCGGCGATGCGCCAGGCGGCCTCGCTCGCCTACATCGGCGCTGCGCACAACGTGGCGCTGATGATCATGCCCGCGCTCTCCATTGCGATCATGAACAGCTCCTCGCTGCGAGGCGTCGATGTCCTCGTGGTGGGCATGGTCCTCGCGGGCCTTCTCCTGTCGCGCCGGCTCCCGACGCGGGACCCGGAGCCGTCCGGCACGACGGGCATGGCTGCAGCAAGCCGGCGGTTCGGGATCACGTACCGGCGCGAGTGGACGGCGCCCCTCGTGATCGTCGTCCTCTACGTCGCCCACTGGGGCGTGGTGACCTCGTACCTGCCGATCCGGGCGGAGGCGGCAGGGGCCGACATCGGCCTCTTCTTCGCCGCCGACGGCATCTCGATCGTCGCCATGCGGCTGGTCACCGGATCACTCGTTGGACGGTTCTCGCTCCGGCTGCTGATCCTGGTCGGCGCGGGCATGACCGCCGCGAGCCTCGGCCTGCTGCTGCTGCCGCTGACCACCCCGATCCTGCTGCTGTGCGGACTGCTCGGTGGCACCGGCGGGGCCATCGTCATGACGCCGATCACGATCGAGCTGTCGCGGCGCTCCGCGGATGCCGACCGGGGGTCGGCGTTCGCCCTCTTCTCGGGCGGCCTCGCTGCCGCGATGACGATCGGCTCGATCGGCGGCGCACCGATCGTTGCGCTGTTCGGCATGGGCACGGGACTCGTCGCCGGGATCGCCATGATCCTCGTGGCCATGGTCCTGACGGCGGTCAACCGGCCGCTGGCCGAACCGGTCCTGACGGGCGCCGAGCCGGTCGTGGTGCCGGTGCAGGCCGAGGTGCCCTGAGCGTTTCCTAGAGCTCGCGCCAGGCGGCGAGGTCGAGGGGCTTGAGACGGGGGCTGGGGGTCAGGCCCGGGATCCGGCCGCGCTTGGCGATCGGCGCGCCGTTGATCTCCTTGATGTCGCCCGTGAAGTCGATCGGCGTGGCGCCCGAGATGTGGCTGCCGACCGCATAGGAGTCCACGGGTGCGCCCTGGTCCTTGAAGTACTTGATCCGGTCCGGCGTCAGGCCGCCCGAGACCGTGATCGTCACGTGGTTGAAGCCGGCCTGGTCGAGGCGGGCGCGCAGCTCCGTCACCAGCGCCGCGGTGACCCGGCCCCGCTCCGAAGGGGTGTCGAGCCGGATGCCGTAGAGCCGGTCGCCCAGCGCCCGGGCGACGCGCAATGCCTCCTCGGCCTCGTCCTTGAAGGTGTCCACGAGGACGATCCGGGGCACGTCCGGCGGCATGTCGCGGTCGAAGGCCTCGGCTGCGCGGACCGTGTCGCCGAAGATCAGCACCAGCGAGTGGGGCATGGTGCCGGTGGGGTTGAGCCCGGCCAGTCGGGCGCCCGCGGGCGTGGACGCTCCAACGCAGCCGCCGACGATCGCAGCGTAGTCGAGCACGTCGGTGATGTCGGGATGGACGTGCCGGGCGCCCGACTGGCCGGGCTCAACCCCACCGGCAC